>JAOZTH010000103.1 GCA_029939245.1 Arcobacteraceae bacterium | reverse complement strand
AGTTAGGAGCAAAGGGCGGACTGGTTCGCCCAAGCGAGGCACGAGTGAGACATCCATGGAAGGCACAAGCGAGACATCTAACAAAGCAAAAATTTATCAAATCAACTTAAATTAAGTATATTTAGATAATATTGTCACTATGGAAAAACTTACAGGAACGATTAAAAAGGTATTGTTTGCTAGTGATAGTGGCTATTGTATAGCTGTGCTAGACGATGGCAAAAAGATATGTGGCACATATATCCAAGCAGATATCAAAAAATTTGAAGGCGAGATGGTCCGCTTGACAGGAGCTTGGGTCAAACACAAAAAATACGGCGATCAATTTGCATTTGAGACTTTGGAGCCTATGGAAGAGCAGCTATACTTTTTTTTGACAAAGGTAGTCAAAGGTGTAGGCAAAGCAGTTGCCAAAATACTAGTTGACAAATACACAGAAGATGAGCTTGTCGATATCATAGAAAACAACCCAAACTCTCTACTAAAGATAAAAGGTATAAAAGAGAAAAAACTGCAAACTATCACGGATAGCTGGCAGAAATATCGCCACCTAAAAGAGCTTAGTCTATATCTATCCAAATACGGTGTGACTACGAACTTGATATCAAAGATATTTGAGAAGTTTGGTGCTGTGGCAAATATTGTTGAGAAAATAGAACAAAACCCATATATACTAGTGCAGATAGATGGTATAGGATTTATAAAAGCAGACGAGATAGCCAAAAGCATAGGCATAGACCGCAAAAGTATTTTTAGGGTGAGAGCTTGTATCAACTTCGCGTTAAATGAATATTGCAACTCCAAAGGCAACAGCTCCATAGCAAAGAAAAAGCTGTTTGCCCTGATAGATGATATGCTAAAATTTAGCGATGAAAATATGCTATACGAACAGTGTCTGCTAGACCAGATATCTTCTGGCGATATCAAAAAAACCACTCAAAACCGCTATGCTATATCTATGTTATACTTTGCAGAAAAAAAGATCAAAGAGTTTTTTGAAAACAGGCGGAGACAACAGACACAAACTATAGTAGCGGATTTTGAAAGCTACATAGAACAAAAACAAAAGAGCTTTGGCTTTGTGCTAAGCGGTGAACAAAAGATGGCAGTATCACATATAAACAACGGCGAAAAAACTCTAGCTCTAGTAGGATATGCTGGCACTGGTAAATCCACAAGTAGTAGGGCATTGCTAGAGCTTCTTGAAGAGATATATGACTATAGCGACATACGATGTATAGCGTTAAGCGGTATAGCGGCACAGAGGATCAGCGATACCACAGGATACAACAGTAGCACCATACAGTCACTGTTGATAGCATATGAAGAGAAGGATTATTTTGACTTTGATGTGCTACTACTAGATGAGTGCTCTATGGTAAACTCTGTGATGTTTTATCAGATCACTAGCAAGATCAGACACGATATGGTGTTTATAGTAGTAGGCGATGACGGTCAGCTTCCTGCTATAGGAGCTGGTGATATATTGAGTGATATTTTGAGATATGAGCTGACTACCATATGCAAACTCACGCGGATATATAGACAAAACGAAAACCATGCCATAGCAACTATAGCAAACGATATACGAGTAGGACAGTTGCCAGTATATGACAAGGAGTTTGAGGACTTTAAGTTTCACGATGTATCGATACCAGAGTTCTACAAACAAAAGGCTACTTTGAGTGAGTTTGAGTTTTCTGTGCTTAGAGATGAAAATTCACAAGACACGTTAAGAGCGATACTAGACTATGCTATAGCACAAAAGCAGAGCCTAGACAGACTGCTAAAACAAAAGCAGATCAAAGAGTTTTTGACAAACTTTCAAGTCATATCGCCTATGAAAGGTGGGTTGCTAGGGGTCAACAATCTCAACAATCTACTACAAAATATATTTAACCCATCTCGTGGGAGTGCAGTAGCTGGATATGAGTGTGAGTTTCGACTAGGGGACAAAGTAATACATATAAAAAACGAAAATATGAAAGCCCAAACCATGACACAATACAAAGACAAAAGCGATGAGTTTATAGAAAAGCGAGTATTTAACGGTCAGCTAGGACTTATCATACGGCTAAACTTCGGCGATAGTGTGGCTATAGTGCTATATCCAAATGACGATATAGTGGTGTATTATGATTTTAGCGAGCTTCGAGGGCTAATATCTCTGGCATATAGCTTGACGATACACAAGACACAAGGTATGGAATACCAGACAGCGGTCATACCTATGAGCTTCTCTCACTTTATCATGCACAACACCAAGCTACTATACACAGCTATCACTAGAGCCAAAACTATGTGTGTGGTCGTGGGTGAAAAAGTGGCATTTGAGACTGCTTGCAAACGGATAGAAAACACAAGACGAGAGACAGTGATACAAGACTTAGCTGAAAAGTAGCAAAAAAAGAGACCATTGTGGCTGATAATCTTTCGGAACTCAAAAAGTAGTGTTGAGTGCTAAGTGTTAAGTTGCAGTAGTTTAAATGTTTGGTCGTGTTGTTTTATGTTTGAAGTGATTTGCATGATTGGCCCCGGACAAGTCCGGGGTTCCGAATAGGTTGATTGTCTTTTGAAATTTTAGTCAAGGTTTCACAGAAAGTTTGGACTTCGTCCAATCGCCACGGCTACTTTTACAGAAAGTTTGGACTTCGTCCAATCGCCACGGCTACTTTTGATTGTCTTTCGGAACCCCGTACTGGTTAATTTTGAATGTCGGCAACACATTCGGAACCCCTGGCTTGCCTGGGGCAAAACGTCCAAACTTGCCTACCAACATTCGAACAAGCTAATTCGGGGCAAGAGATGAAAATCACAGCAAACAATGACTAGCTTTAAAATTTCGGCAATCAATTCGGAACCCCGAAGCTTGCTTGGGGCCAAACATGAAAATCACAGC
>JAOZTH010000059.1:6135-9899 GCA_029939245.1 Arcobacteraceae bacterium | reverse complement strand
AGGCTATCTGTATTTATATCGCTATCTTTCCAGTGGTTCATATCTATATCGTTGAATCTCACCTACAAAAGACCTTTTAGCTTGTTTTTTAACTTGTCTTTTTGCTTGTCTATCTTTTTGTCTATCTTTTTCTTTTCTTTGTTTTTCAGCTCTTTTTTGAGTTTATCAGGGTTTAGCTTCTCTTTGATATCTTGTTGTATTTTAGCTATCAGCTCATCTTTGCTACTTATCTCTTTGCCATATCCATCAAGATATTTCTCGTCTATATCGCCCAACTGCTCTTTGATTTTTTTATCTAATTTTGTCTTTAGTTTGGCTTTGAATATATTTAGCTCTTCGTCTAGCTGTGCTTTGAAGCCATCGCTTATGGCTTTGTCTAAGTTGCTGTTTATATTTATCCTTGTGGCTTTTGGATTTTTGATATCTACATAGATACCGCCATTTATATCGAAGTTATCAATTCTTTTGAGTATTTTTCCTATGATTTCATCTGTTTTGGTTTTTGTCTTGCTATATACAAACTTTGTATTTGTAAAGTTAGTTTTCAAGTTGGTATCTATTTTCGTCCAGTCTTGAACAGTAGTCAGTGAGTTTATAGCTATTTTTGAGTTGTTTAACTTTAGATTTTTATCCAACTCGAAACTATCTTTAAATATCCCAGCTACTTTGGTATCTAGCTTCAGCAATCCATCATAAGTGATAGCCACTTTCAAGCTCTCAAAGCTATCTGAGCTACCATCTATGTATCCAGACGGATATGCGCCCAATCTTTTTGGGTCGCTAGATATATTTAAAATCTTGCTGCTGTATCTTGAGCTATCTTTTATGACATTTGCCTCAAATTTCCGCATGGTAACCGTAGGCATATTTGAGAACATCTTGTATCTTATGTATCGTCCTTTGGCTCTGGCTACTTGCTTTTTGGTATCGTTGGTGTCTTCTGGCAGATATGGTTTGACTTTGTCATAATGCTTTTGACCCATAGCACGATATTTTGCTACAAGAGGGTCTATATACTGCCCTACAAAATCAAACTTGCCACCAGATTTGGTGCTGTATTTTGACATAATTTTATCTATATCTTGTTGTGGCAAAGTTTTGATAGACTTGAAGTCATTGCTTATCGTTTTTTTGTCATCTTTGTATTTTTTCTTTATGTTTGATACATCTTTTTTGATACTCTTGATCTTCTTTTTGAGTAGCTTGACTTTTTTGTTTATCTTGTCAATATCTCCTATATTTTTGATATCTTTTGCCATATTTTCTATAGCTTTGTAGTCCTCTTTTATTTGTGAGATATTGTCATCAAACTTATCTATTTTGTCTGTTTTTATCGTCTGCCATGAAGTTTTGATATCGTCCAGCCTAGCTTTTATAGCTTTTACCTCTTTTATGGAGTTTAAGTTTTCTTTGTCAAAGATATCTTCGATCATCGGCAAACTGTTTTTGAGGCTTTGGGCGAAGTCTATCTCTTGAGCTGGTTCTTTGACAGCTGGCTTGTCTACTATAGTTATATCTTTGAGTGCTATGTATTCTATATCTAGCTTTTTTCGCAACAAATTTTTGCCATTTAGGTCAAGCACAAAACTTTTTATGCTGTTTTTTTGGCTATCGGTTTCGAACTTTATATCCCCAAAAGTTATACGAACATCGGCAAAATCACTTTTCACATAACCTATAGATACTTTGCTACCGACAGCTTTGCTCAAACCATACGAAGCTCCCCATCGCACAAGTGGGTCAAAAAACAGCACGAAAAACAGAGCTAACACAGCATATATGACCGCTATGACAGCTAGTCCCCACCATCTTATGATGGATTGTTTTGCTATTTTGGTGTTTTTTTCTCTGTATGGATTTAGCCATTTTAGATACTTTTTGTTCTCAAAGCTATGTTGCATAAGCTCTCTGTATTTGTCAAAGATAAATTTGCTTGTATAATACAAAGGAACAAAAAGCAACACAGACACCGCCACACTACCCATAGTGATAGTATGGTTAAATCCAAACCACATGGCAACTGGATTGTTGTATAAAGCAGTGAAAAACGAGTTCAAAGCAGGGGCGGTGAGTATCTCATATCCAACTACAGCAAACACAGGGTCAAGCAATGCTCCAACTGACACAAAAAATGCCATAAACACTACAAATATACCTATAGGCATATTGATAGCAAACACCACTACAAACAACAGCACAGTTGTCAAGCTAAAAAATGGCAGAAATCCACCAACAGCACCAAATGCAAAAGCCAAACTCAACTGATATGATTTTTCAGCAGAGTTTAGGGCTCTAAACAGATCAAATAAACTTTTCATAATTTTCCTTTTTTTTAAATAATTTCATAATTTTCCTTTTTTTTATATATAAAAATTGGTTAAATTCTTGTAAATTTATTACAAATACCAATATATATCTATGTTGTGATTGTTGTTAAAATCTTTATCATCTGACAAAAGCTTTAAATTGTATTTATTTACATTATAAGCTATTATCAAGTCGTTAAAATCTGATTCTTTATTGTTTTTGTAGTTATCTTGAATATCAAAATCAGAAAATTTGTCATCGAGTTGTATTACATTAAGTTTGCTAAAATCTTTTAGTTTTGCCATTATTAAGTTTAATGTTTCATCGTGTCTTTTTGTATTTCTGTAATCTTTTTTAAAATCTTTTAAGTCTTTTTCATCTTTAAAGTGTTTTTTAAAATCAATCCGCAAACATGTATTGATAAATTCTGATATTACATGTGAGTTTATATATATTTCGCATTTTTCTTCAATTGATTTTTCAAATATACTAGAATACCTATCAATTTGACTTTTTTTAGAGTGTACAAAATCTGGTGAAAATAAAAAAATTAGAATATTGGCATCTATAAAAACTTTATCATCGGAATTTATTTTAAAAGTATTTGACATATTTATGCTCATTTGTTCAATATCTCCTCTTGTATCTTTATATATTTCTCTTTGTCTGTAGGATTGCTTTTGAAGCTTGGTATAACTCTATCTTTTAAAAGTTTCAGATCATCATCGCTTAAGCCAATATATTTGATATTATCCAGTATTTCCCATTTATTTTTATGACTTATATATAGCTCACCAATACTTACATTTAAAAAATGCGATATTAGTATCTTGATATTTTCAAACGAAACGGTTATCTCTTCATCTTGTTCAACAGCCTTTTTGAGCTTGTCGTACACCTTTTGTGCTTCAGTAGTAGTTACTGCTATTTGTTTTTTAATTATTTGTTTTACTTCAATTCTTGTCATTGTTATCTCCTTTTATAATACACAATCTATTTATATCAGTACTTAATCCAATACTAACAATAGTTCCTTCAAAATCATAATCCAATTTTTGCTCTCTTATTATACCATTATTTATATAAAAGTACCCATCATTTGATATTATCTCTAATCTACCACCGCTTTTCAGTATTAACTCTTGTAGAAGATTTAATCCAAACCCACCTTTACCTGTTGTAGAATTGCCATTTTCTAAAGCCCATTTTATTGCATCATAGCCATTTAATTCGTTAAATTTTGAAAAATCTAATATTTTTTTATTGTCCTTTTTTAGATCTTCAAAGTATCTATTAATATTAGTTTTGATTGTAATACCACTATCAACTATTGTAAAATTGATTATTTTTTGCTTATCATCTAATTGTCCAGAACAAAAAAAACCTAACTTACTTTTACTATGCCTAAACACATTGTTAAATAGTTCTAAAATTTTTTGACTTATTTTATAAGATAG
>JAOZTH010000059.1:0-6035 GCA_029939245.1 Arcobacteraceae bacterium | reverse complement strand
ATAAGATAGATTGTTGATATTGTTGCCTAATTGGTGCATAGTGTTTAATAAAAAATCATCAAATTGCTCATCTTCTTTTTCTATATTTATAAGCTTTATCATATTGTCATCAGCAATAATCTCATTTTTTTTATTTGAATATTTACTTAAAAAACCAATATTGCTTAAGTCTTTTTTTATTTTCATACTTAAAGGCTCTACAACTTTTATCATTTTATTTTCAAGTTTTTTAATTTCTAGAGCTTGTTCTAAAATTGAGATATAATGATTTCTAATATAAGTAGAGTCTTGAAAATCTATAATAATCACTTCATTTTTACTATCTATGATTTGTTTGTAGAATTTAAGTATATCTTTCAAACTGTAAATTTGTTCAATTTTCATATCATTGCCAATCATTTTTCTGAATATCTATATTATTGAGCTTCATCGCCTATTTCCCACCTCTTTTTTGACCCTTTATCATAAGTCGTAGAGCATTTAGTCGTATAAACCCTTGGGCATCTTTTTGGTCATATACATCATCGGCTTCAAATGTAGAGTGGTCTTCGCTGTACAGCGACATATCAGACTTCCGTCCCACTACTTGCACCGAACCTTTGTATAGCTTGAGTCGCACATCACCTTGCACAAATTTTTGTGTCTCGTCTATCGCTTTTTGTAGCATTTCTCGCTCACTTGAATACCAAAAGCCATTGTATATAAGCTTGGCATATCGTGGCATTAGCTCGTCTTTGAGGTGTGCTTCTTCTCTATCTAAGCACAAACTTTCTATGGCTCTGTGGGCTTTGAGCATGATAGTCCCTCCCGGTGTCTCATAGCACCCACGTGCCTTCATACCTACATATCTGTTTTCTACTATATCTATACGACCTATGCCGTGTTTGTTGCCGTAGTCGTTGAGTGTTCGCAGCATAGATGCTGGACTTAACTCCTCTCCATTTAGTTTGGTTGGGTCGCCACTTTTGTAGCTTATAGTGATATATTCAGGAGTGTCAGGAGCATCGGTTGGGTCAGTAGTCCATAGCCACATATTTGCCTCTGGTTCGTTCATAGGGTTTTCAAGGTGCAAACCCTCATATGATATATGAAGCAGATTTGCATCCATAGAGTATGGGCTTGTCGTCGGGTTGCCATCTTTATCAAGATGCTTTTGGTCTATGTCTATACCGTGTGTTTTGGCATAATCTAGCAACTTTTCGCGACTATTCAGGTCCCATTCTCTCCACGGAGCGATTATCTTGATATCTGGGTTAAGACCCAAATATCCCAACTCAAACCGCACTTGGTCGTTGCCTTTGCCAGTAGCTCCGTGTGAGACGGCATCTGCTCCCATCTTTTTGGCTATCTGGATCTGTTTTTTAGCTATAAGTGGTCGTGCTATAGAAGTGCCTAGCAGATACTCGCCCTCGTATATGGCATTGGCTCTAAACATAGGATACACAAAATCTCGCACAAACTCCTCTTGAATATCTAGCACAAATATATTTTCTGGCTTGATACCACATGCTATCGCCTTGGCTCGTGCTGGCTCGACCTCTTCGCCTTGTCCTACATCTGCTGTAAATGTGATAACCTCCGCACCATATTCGTCTTGAAGCCATTTTAATATGACCGAAGTATCTAGACCACCACTATATGCTAGCACTACTTTTTTGATATTTTTTTTCATTTTGTTCCTTTTTATTTCTATTTCTATAATTTTATCTAAATAGGCTTAAAGCAACAAGATAATAATTTTAGAGAAGTGTATAATTGTTTAACAATCTTTTTGAAATCGCTTTCACTACAGGCACGACAACAGTATTTCCCAGCAGATCATAAGCATTTTTGTCGTTGACTGGTATTTCAAATGTTTCAGGGTAGCCAAAAAGTCTCAGCCCTTCCCTTGTAGTCAATCGTCTCAAACCGTTGTTGTCTGGCACTGCTATTTTGTTCATATCCGTAGCGACCAAAGTAGGTGCTATATCGTTTGGGTCCAATATTTTGGTTATCTCAAAGCTCAATTTACCAGTTACGATATTATAGCCTTTTTCTTTGGTTTTGTCATAAATTCTATTTGTTACGGTTCCATTTAGAGTTTTTTCTTTTTCTAGTTTTTTAGGATGTTCAAATTTCAAATAACCTTTTTGCACTAAATTGTCCAACATCTCTTTTATATTATAGTCGCCAAACAAGTCATAAGACGGAGCAAATGTTTTGATTTGTTTTAATGTCAATGGCATTCCATCCATCCAGTCGATACCGATCTCATCTGCCCATTGTTTTTTTCTTCGAGCTTTAAATAGTTTATTTAAAATATCTACTTCTTCTTTTGAGCATTCTCCTTTTATCCCAATATCCCAGCTGTGTATATTGTTTTTGCCACCCCTTTTGTCTTTTATAGATTTTCCGTATAAATCTTTTATTTTATAATGAGATAATATTTTTTTGGTAAAGTTTGTTTCCATCGTATTTAGTCCGTATTCTAAACAATCTGCCAAAATTTTGTTTTGAATAGAAAAAGAATCTAGAGAAACTTTCACGTCTTTGGTCCCAACTATAAAAATTCTTTTTCTCGATTGTGGTACTCCAAAGTCAACAGAATCCAATATTTTCCATACAACTTTATATCTTAGTTCATTTTCTAGTTTATATAAAATGGTTTTTAGTGTTTTTCCTATCATATCTTCTTTGTTTTCAAGATCGTGTTTGACCAATCCTTCTACATTTTCTAGTATAAATCCATATGGTTTTTTATATTTCAAAATTCTTTCAATCTCAAAAAACAGTGTCCCTCTAGTGTCGCAAAATCCTTGTCTTTTTCCGCTTGAGCTAAATGGTTGACACGGAAAACCACCAAAAAGAAAATCAAAATCCGGAATATCTTCATTTTTTAACTTGAAAATATCTCCTACGAAGTTTTTATGATCATGGTTGTGTTTTAGTGTTTGGATCGCATGTGGTTTTATCTCAGAGGTCAAAACACACTCTGTCTCGATATTATTGTCTTGACATGCTTGTTCAAAGCCTAGTCTAATCCCACCCATACCAGCAAATAGATCCAAAAATTTTATATTTTTCATTTGATTTTGACACCTGTATTATCCAAATATTTGGATTTGATATTTTGTAGCCATTTTGTTTTGTATTTGTCACATTGAACATATTGTGTTTGTGTTTTTGCAATAGCTTTTAAAAAATCGCTTATATTTGTAAATGGTTTAAAAACAAGTCGTGAACTATACCATGTGCAAGGTCGTATATTATAAATTTGTCCTCTTTTGACTTGCAGTTTGATAGGATTTGTTCCAGAAGGACTAGACAACTCCCAAACTTTTTTTAACCATATATTATCTATCGACAATATCGTATTGTCCATTTTGTAACTTAGTATTAAATAATCTGCGTCAAGTCTCTGTGGCATTATCAGCAATGAAGTGCAATATGAATCAAAGTTTGCAATATCAAATGCTGGACTAGCTTGTGCATTAAATGTTTTTAACTCCAAAAAACATGAAGTATCGCTTTCGGATAATAAAAAGTCAGGAAATTCTTGGGTATTTGTCTTTGTTCTAAAATAATATTTTTTGTATTTCAGCCATTGTGCAAGCCATTCTTGCAACAGATCGCCTATCGCATCTTTTCCATTGTAGTTTGCAGTAATATCGCCTAGATTGATTTGAATATTTCCTACTTGCTCTTTTAGTTTAAAATTGTTTACTAATTCATCGCATATCTCACTTGCTGTTACATTTTTCACATTTTTCCTTATGTTGTTTTATTGGTCAAATATAGGAAATCGTAGTTTTGATTTGATTTCATAGATATTTTATATGCTATTTTATCTTGTTTTTCTTAACATCACCACAATATATTATACTTTTATGATATAATACAAAAAACAGCAAAGGAGTCTCAAATATGTTTATACCTACAACTAAACCGGAGTGCGAGAAGCTAAACTGGCATCAACTAGATATCATACTTATAAGCGGCGATACATATATAGATACACCATATAGTGGCATAGCAATCATAGGCAAAATACTTATAAATGAAGGTTACAAAGTCGGCATAATCTCACAGCCAGATATAAACAACGCCGATGATATAACCAGACTAGGAGAGCCAAAACTTTTTTGGGGTATAGGTGCCGGACTAGTTGATAGTATGGTAGCCAACTACACAGCTACGAAAAAGCTTCGAAACCGTGACGACTTCACCCCAGGTGGAGTGAACAACCGCCGACCAGATAGAGCTATACTAGTCTATACAAATCTAGTGCGGAGATATTTCAAACAGACCGTGCCTATCGTCATAGGTGGTATAGAAGCTAGCTTGCGGAGGATTGCTCACTATGACTTTTGGTCAAACAAGGTGCGAAAGTCTATTTTGTTTGATAGCAAGGCAGATGTGCTGGTATATGGTATGGCAGAAAGATCTATCATAGAGTTAGCGACTGCTATTAAAAATGGCAAATCTATCAAAGAGATACAGGGTATCTGCTATATCTCAAAAGAACCTATAGATGGTTATATAGAGTTGCCCAGTTTTGACAAGTGCCGAGATGACAAACTACAGTTTATAAATATGTTTCATATCTTTTATCACAACAATGAACCCATGACATCTACAGGCTTGTATCAGCTACACGACACGAGATATCTAGTGCAAAATCCACCAGCGGACTATATGAAAGAGCATGAGATAGATAGAGTGTATGACCTACAATACGAAAGAGATGTGCATCCATACTACAAGATTCAAGGCGAGGTGAGAGCCTTGCAGACTATACAGTTTTCGGTTACTACTCATCATGGTTGTTATGGTGAGTGCAATTTTTGTGCTATATCTGTGCATCAGGGCAGGACAATACGGAGCAGAAGCCAAAGCTCTATAACCAAAGAGATAGAACAGTTCAAGCACCACAAAGATTTCAAAGGCATCATCAACGACATAGGCGGAGCTACGGCAAATATGTATGGCTTTGAGTGCGACAGAAAACTCAAAAAAGGAGTCTGTGAAGATATATCATGCACTAGCACGACCGTTTGTCCTGTGCTTCGACCAGACCACAGTCGGCAGTTGGAGCTTTTGGGAAAGATCAGGAAAATGCCACATATCAAAAAGGCCTTTGTAAATAGTGGCATACGATATGACTTGATAAATGAAGACAAAAAACATGGACAACAATATCTCAAAACATTGGTAGATCATCATATATCTGGACAGATGAAAGTAGCCCCAGAACATACAGAAGATAAGGTCTTGAGACTTATGGGCAAACCAGACAAACAAACTTTGCTAAATTTCAAGGCAAACTTCGACAATCTAAACAAAAAAAGTGGCAAAAAACAATTTTTGACATATTATCTCATAGCTGCTCACCCTGGTAGCGAGATCAAAGATATGGAGAGCTTAAAGGAGTTTTCAAACAAAGAGCTACGGCTAAATCCAGAACAGGTTCAAGTGTTTATACCCACACCGTCTACATACTCTACTTTGATGTATTGGACACAGATGGATCCGTGGAGCAGGAAACCTGTATTTGTAGAAAAAGACCCATTGAGGAAACAGAGACAAAAAGATATAGTCACATCAAAAAATTTCGGTAGATAGACAACAAAATTTTAAAAACCTCTAAACTATCTGCCATATAATATCTCGCATATCTGTTTTTGCTAAGCTACACATGTCTCGTATAGGTGCTTTTGCGATCTCAAAAACATATTTTTGATAGCCAGCAGGTCGCCTCCTAGCTGTGAGACAGCATCTTTTTGCAAATCAAACATATTTTTCACAATTTGTCTTCGTCAATATGTGTAGATATTCATAAGTTTTATCTGCCTTGTGGTTTCTGTTTGTCGTCTTGTCTGCCTTAAATCGCTGATACTCTTTTGTTTCTAAACTATATTTGCCATATTTTACCATAATATCTTTAATCTCTTTCTCACTCATGAGTCCTTCGTTGTTGTAGCTTAGAAATATATGTTTGAACTTTGCATGCTTTATCAAGTTTTCAAAACTGTTTTTCACCTCGCCTTTTTTGCAAT
>JAOZTH010000002.1:52703-62132 GCA_029939245.1 Arcobacteraceae bacterium | reverse complement strand
AATCGCCACGGCTACTTTTGATTGTTTTTCTTTTTTAAAAGCAAAAAATACAACAATATCAAAAAATAGATTTTGACACTATCTTAATATAGGTAGTTTCCAACGATACCAAAATGCCACAAGTCGCAAAGCTATAGCAAACACAAACAACACAGACAACGGCAATATATGTAGCATATCAAATCTATCCAATAGATAAACCACCACACCGACTACGATAGACACAGCACCATAAAATCCACCTACTAGAACATATGGCACTACATTTAACAATATATCTCTAAAGATACCACCACCTATAGCTGTGATAAATGCTAGCAAAATCACACCAGATATAGCAAAGCCATGCTCTATAGCTAGCAATGCCCCTGCTATAGAAAACGATACAAGACCCACGGCATCTATGACTACGAAAAACAGCTTTCGCTCATATGTGGGCTGTTTGTGAAACTTAAATAAGGTCAACAAAACAACTACAGACAACACTATCGTCACAGGCAACACAGAGACCAAAGATGTAGGATATATACCTACTATCATATCTCGCACGATACCACCGCCAAGAGCAGTGAGCAAGGCACTGATACAGATTCCCAGTAGGTCAAGCTGCTTTTTAGTAGCTATATAGAAGCCACTTAGAGCAAATGATACTATGCCTAAAAATTCTGCTACTATTAGGGGGGTCAAGCTAGTGAGACAATATTTGTTTCAAAAACAGCTTGAGTCTGTCACTTTCTGGGTTATCAAAAAATTTATCCGGAGTGTTTTCTTCTATGATCTGTCCCTCGTCCATAAACACCACTCTGTGGGCTACCTTTTTTGCAAATCCCATCTCATGGGTTACACATATCATGGTTCGTCCCTCTTTTGCTAGCTCTACTATGACATCTAAAACTTCCGATACCATCTCTGGATCTAGAGCACTTGTAGGCTCATCAAATAGCATGACATTTGGATTTTTGCATAGACTTCTAGCTATGGCTACTCGCTGTTGTTGTCCTCCGCTTAGCTGGTTTGGAAACTTCTCTGCTTGGTCTGCTATGCCTACTCGCTCTAAGTATTTCATAGCTATAGCGGTGGCTTCTTTTTTGGACTTTTTCTTGACCCATATAGGTGCTAAAGTCAAGTTGTCTATGATAGACAAGTGTGGAAATAGGTTAAAGTGCTGAAACACCATAGCCACATCTTCTCTTATTGACTTTATCTTTTTGATATCGTCTACTACCTCTATACCATCGACTGTTATGCTGCCTTTTTGAAACTGCTCTAGGTAGTTGATGCACCGTATCAATGTGCTTTTGCCACTACCACTAGGACCACACACGACTATTATCTCGCCTTTTTTTACTTCTAGGTTGATATCTTTGAGGACATGGAAGTCATCGTACCATTTGTTTAGATTTTCTATCTCTATAATATTGTTTTTTTTCAATTTTTCTCCTATCTTAGGTTTGTGTTGTATCTGTTTTCAAGTTTTTTAGAGTATAGACTCATAAAATAACAAAATACCCAAAATACAAATGTCACAAATACATAACCCTCTGTCTCCATACCTATCCACGACGAATCAGCCGATGCCACTCGCACCATAGCAAGTAGGTCAAACAGACCGATGATCAGCACTAGTGTAGTATCTTGCATCAATGATATAAAAGCACCTACTAGATTTGGTATCGCTACTTTGAGTGCTTGTGGTAGTATGACTAGCAACATCTTTTGCCAATACGAAAACCCCTGTGCATCTGCTGCTTCGTATTGTCCTTGAGGTATAGACTGCAAACCACCTCTTATAATCTCCGCTACATAAGCCGCTTGAAAAAGTGTGATACCTATCAATGCTCGCAGTAGTTTGTCAAAGCTCATACCCTCTGGAAAAAACAGAGGCAATATGATAGAGGACATAAAAAGTATAGTGATAAGCGGAACACCTCGTATAAGCTCTACATATGTCACACATATGCTTCGTATGATAGGCAAGGAAGATGCTCTACCAAAAGCTATGATGACACCTATAGGAAATGAAAACACGATACCCACAGTAGCTACTACTATAGTGAGCATCAGTCCGCCCCATTTGTTTGTAGGCACGGTTTCCAGACCAAAGTATCCACCGCTTACTAGGATATATGCCACAACCATATACAAACTAAATATAGCAAATATAAGTTTGTTGTCTTTGAGATATTTAAAAGCAGCGATGACAAACAAAAACAGCACCAAAGCAGTTTTCAGTCGCCACACTTCAGCGGCTGGATAAAATCCATACATAAACATATCTAGCTTCATCTTTATAAACACCCAACAAGCTCCACCACCGGTGCAATCTTCTCTAGTGCTACCTGCAAAATTTGCATCTATATAAGCCCACTGGACAAAAGGAGGGATGATCCAAAACAGTAGCGATACAGCAGCAAAGGTCATAGCTATGTTTGCCGGAGTGCTAAAGAGATTTACTCTAAGCCAATGTGCTACACCTTTGGTGTTCGATGGTGCTGGTTTGGTCGTAATAGTTTGAAATACTGCCATCTTATCGCTCCTTTATCTTCATCTTGTGATTTATGATATTTAGCAGCAAAGACACAAACAAACTCACTACCAAATACACAGCCATAGTGATAGCGATGATCTCTATGGCTTGTCCTACTTGATTTAACGATGTGCCAGAAAATATAGTCACGATATCTGGGTAGCCTATGGCGGCGGCTAGTGAGGAGTTTTTGACTAGGTTTAGGTATTGGTTTATCGTAGGGGGTATCGCTATACGTATGGCTTGTGGTAGCACTACTAGCTTGAGTGATTGATACGATGTCAAGCCCAACGATGCAGATGCCTCTTTTTGTCCTGTCTTGACCGCTTCTATACCGCTTCGTATAGCTTCTGCTATAAATGTCGCCGTGTATATGACTAGAGCAAAGGCAAGTGCCAAAAACTCCGGCGATATTGTTTTGCCACCTTCAAAGTTAAATGTCCCCAAAGTAGGATAGTCCAGCTGCAAATCTGCTCCGCCTGTAAAATACCCAACGATAGGCAACAATACCATCAGACCCAATCCTATAGGCAGTATAGAGACCGCCTCTCCTGTGAGTTCTTGACGGTTGTTTGCCCATCTGTTTAGCACATATATCGCCACACCTGCTACTATAAAGCCAGCAAATATAGATATAGTCGTAGAGTTGGCACTAAAGTCCGGCATGACTAGTCCGCGGTTGTTTATAAAAAACGAATCACCAAAAAACGAGAAGCTTTCTTTTGTGCTAGGCATAGCTTTTAGCACTACATTATACCAAAAAAGTATCTGTAGCAAAAGTGGTATGTTTCTAAATATATCTATGTAAGCAGATGCTAGCTTGGATACTAGATAGTTTTTTGATAACCTCAATATACCTATGATAAGTCCCAAAATAGTAGCAAAGATTATGCCTACCAAACTGACTATGATAGTGTTTGACAGACCTACTAAAAATACTCTAAAATGTGTGTCGGATTCTTGATATGCTATGGGGCTTTCGTCTATACCAAAGCCAGCTGTGCTATCTAAAAATGCAAACCCTGTTGTGATGCCTCTTTGTTCTATATTGTCCATAGTATTTGTGCCAATATAAAACAAAAAAACCACTACCGCTATGACGGAAAGAAGTTGAAATATAAAACCTCTAACTTTTTGATTTCTTAATAATCCCAATGCAAAATCCTTTTTTTGTATTTGTATACACAAAAGACAGAGTCTCCTCTGTCTTTTGTTGTCTGTTTGGTTATCTCATAGGAGGTGAGTATTGTAGTCCACCGTTGGTCCATAGAGCATTGATACCTCTGTCTATCTTGAGAGGTGTTTTTTTGCCTACATTTCTCTCAAACATTTCTCCGTAGTTTCCTACTTGTTTGATGATCTGATAAGCCCAATCTTTGTTTAACTTAAGATTTGCACCCAATTTTCCTTCTATTCCTAGTAGTCTTCGTATAGCAGGGTTTGAAGATGATTTCATCTTGGCAACATTTCTGCTAGTTACTCCCATCTCTTCTGCTGATTTTTGAGCATTTAGTGTCCATTTGACTATGTTAAACCATACATCGTCACCTTGTCGAACTACTGGTCCTAAAGGCTCTTTTGATATAATCTCTGGCAACACTATGTGGTCTTTTGGCTTTTTCATAACTGTTCTTAGACCATATAGCTGTGAAGCATCTGAAGTGAGTATATCACATCTACCGCTTTCATAACTTTTTCTCACTTGGTCATTTGTGTCATAGGTGTTAACTTTGTATTTCATCTTTTTTGATCTGAAATAATCCGCCACATTTAGCTCAGTTGTAGTCCCAGCTTGGATACAAAGTGTAGCGCCGTTTAGCTGTTTGGCTGACTTGACTTTGAGTTTTTTGTTTACCATAAATCCTTGACCATCGTAGTAATTTACCCCTGCAAAGTTAAGTCCTAAAGATGTATCTCTAGTCTGTGTCCATGTAGTGTTGCGATATAGCACATCTATCTCGCCAGACTGCAAAGCACTCAATCGTTCTTTGGCATTTAGGTGAATGTATTTTACTTTTGAAGCATCGCCAAACACGGCGGCCGCTATAACTTTACAACCATCTACATCCATACCTCGGTATTTTCCACCGCTTAGCACTTCTGAAAATCCAGGCAAAGCCCCATCTATACCACACTTTACGAAACCTTGTTTTTTGGTATCTTCTAGTGTACCTGCTGTTGCTACTAGCCCTATTGTTGCCAACAACAAGAGACCAAATCTAAAAATCTTTTTCATATTTTTCCTTTTTGTTATCTATAGCTATTGTCATATTGCTATCAAAATCTCGCCAAAAATCCGATATATATGTCTATAAAACTAAAGATGTGAAATTATAACAAAGTTTTCTTAACTTAGCTCAAATTTTCGCACAAATTATAACAATTTGTTATAATTGTCCTATAAATCTATATATTGCCATTGATAAGTCGTATAAGAGCTGGGCTGACATCTTTAAATGCAAACACTCTTTTGCCACTATACTTTGTGGCAAATGCTTGGGCTTTTTCTTTTGTCTCAAGTGCCACCAAGTCATCTCCAGATGGCGATATAGCTCTGCTGCCATATACATAATACGCTTTCGTGCCGTCTATAAGTTTCATACTTTCGTAGTCTGTGACTATGATATGTTTAAAATCTTTTTCGCTTTTAACTCCTATATCAAACCATTTACCTGGCTGATGATAAAACTCAAACATAGACTTAGGACTGCTGAAAAACAGCTTTTTGCCATTTGATGTTTCTACTTTGGCGACCCATTTGGGGTCTTTATATACTGCTAGCTTTCGCACTAGACACTTGGTCGTCTTGTCATAATCCATGACATACGGTTTGTGAGGCAACGGTAAACCCGACACTTCTACCACAAACAACAAACTACACAACAACAACAATAACTTTTTCATACTAAATCCTTCTTTTTAAACACTACAAACCCAAACACCGCAAACAACAAGCCCAACAAAGTAGGATATACTATAGACAACAGCACAAAATACCCTTGAGATATGTTGTCTAGTATATAATATGCCACAGGTCCCATAACCGTAAGCGACGGGTCAAACAGCGATATGGCAGCCACTCGAAACACTTCCATAGGGTTTAGCAGTGCTATAGCTATGATAAGCTCTTCGTTGAACCTGTTTGACAACATCAAAGATATCAATGCAATATCTATAAAAGCTAACATGGTTATCCATATGAAAAATGCCATACCCAAAGCCACTTCACTAGACTTGACAAATGATGATATGAAAAACGCCACACCCAAAAATGAGCTACTCATAGCAAAAAGCAGTCCAATATATAGCAAAAATATATCCCAAGGAACTGAAGCACCTTTAAATACACCATAGATGACCGCTATAAACATAGCCATAAACACTGGCAAAAACACAGTGACAAATCTACCTATGATCTTGCCCCAATAGTATTGACGAAGCGATATAGGAAACGATAGCATATACTCAAGTATATTGTTGTCTCTGTCGCTTGATATCGACCGAACTGTGGTGATGAGTATAAATATAGGCAATATGACTATAGTTATCTGTATATACATGAGAAGCAGTCGGCTAAGACCGCTAAATCCCATGACCTGTGACTGTGTGACACCAGATATGAAAAATATGGCGATAAGTCCGCCAAATACTACAGAATATACCAAAAACCATTTGGCACGGAGCGACTCTTTGAGGTCCAGATATGCTATTAAACTAAGATTTTTCATTGATTTGCCTTTTTTATGATAGGATTTTGCATAGTTTCTCCACGAAGTATTCTAAGTCGAACTTCTCCGTAGTCTATGACCTCTTTTTTGTCTGTGGTAGAGGACTTGTCTTTGTATGCAGCAAATCCAAAGTCCATGGGAGTTCGACTGTCTGTGTCGTAGTATGCCTTTTTTGCATCTATAAACTCACCTGTGTTGGCATCGGTTATAAATATATTTGCTGTGCTTTCCCAAGCTATATTTTCCTCTTTGAACCACTGAACAGTGCATCCTATGTCATCAAACATATAGCTCCTGCCATTTGTCGTATCTACTACTTGCACGGCAAACTTTCGCTCGCTGACTACCATCTTGCATAGCTGGCACATATCTCTGTCCCAATGCACCTTGTGTAGGTCTGTCTTGATCTTCTTTTCACAGCTTATCAAAAACAAACAAACCATAGCAAACAGAACTATCTGTTTCGTCATAAAAATACTCCATTTCTCATATAATACTCAGCCACAAAGTAGCTACACAACAGCATAAACATCGTGCCAGATATTATCACTGCTTTATATGTGGCATTATATCGTTTTTTGATAAAAGTTTCCACGATATACGGTAAAATAGCAAAATATGTCGTGAAAAACAGAAGTATCCACACCACAAAGCCTACAAAACTATACTCTACTTGAAGCATACAAAACGGACAGTTGTGAGTCGGTAGTTCATATATATATGTCCCAAAAAAATAGACAATAGCAAAATAGGATACAAACAGATACAACACTCCACTGATGAAACTTAGCAGAGGTTTTTTGTCCATACTAGCTATCATCAACGATATATAAGTGGTATAAAATCCAGTCAATAACACTTTGTGGTCTTTTAGAAAAGAGAGACTATCTTGTGTATCAAACACAGCACTACAACATAGTACAGGTTCGCTTAAAGATATATTTGTAAAGTATAGTATTTGGACTACAAACTGCGAAAGATATAAAACATACAAGCCCACAAACCAATAATATTTTTTCAACAAATATGGATAATCTATCTGCTGTGTATCCAATCTATTGACCACTATCCATACACCAAAACCAAACAGCAAAAACAGCTTGGATATGAGCAATATGTTGCCATATATATTTGCACCGACTACACCAGCTGCACACATGGCTCCGGGCATGATAGCAGACAAATCATCCAACATGATGACAAAATATATAAACACTACTACCAACACAAAGCTAGCAAAATATATTATAGTAGTCGCTAGATAACTCTCTTTTTCCAGCTGGTATTGTAGTGCTGTTGTGTCTGTGTGGTCCCAGTTTTTGATGATATTGAGTGCTACGAAAAAGCTATAGGTCAGCAAGACCAACACTATAGACTCTACAAAAAATAGTGCTATGATACTATTTGACAAAAATATTGACATGTTGTTTTCCTTTGTTGTTTGTTTTTAGACAGATATCATCTGGATGAAATTTTTCACAGTGAAAAGTTTCAACTCCTCACTTCGTAGAGATTTTAGCTCTGTCGTGAAGCCTTTTTTTGAAAAAAACACATACACATCTACATCTATAGATAGTTTTTTGCACTTTTCTTTCAAGAGTGTCAGCTCGCTTTTTTTTATTTTTGAATTTGTGTATTTACAACTACCTGCTATAGTTTTGCCATCTTTTGTCTCTATTAACATATCTATACTGATATCATCGTCCCAATACCTACCAGCTTGACGGATATTTTTCCCGCCTATGGTGTATCTCATATATTCAAAACACAACTGCTCGAAGATGAAACTCGACCACACCGACTTTCTGTTGTCGTATCTTGTGCGAAATTCATCAAAATCGCCATCTCTTATGCCTTTGAATATAGGCGAAACAAAAGCAAACCAAAACCTGACAAAAGGCGAAGTAAAAATTAGCTTCTCAGACACAGTGTATTGATCTTCTATACCAGAAAACTTTTGTAGCGACTTTTCTAGTTTCAGCACCCCAATATCGCACAGCTCATCTACTATCTTGATACCATGATCAAACGATACCTTTGTATGTTTAAATGCCGAGTTTGTCCTCCTGTCACCCAAAGCCAATGCCGTCAATATAGAGCTGGACATAGCTTCATCGTGTATCAGTCTGTTTATGTCGTATCTTAGGGATTTGTATTTTTTTAATATATGCTTTTGGATTAGTTCATATATAGGCACCTGTGTATCTATATCTATATCAAGACCACCAAACACAGCGAAATACTCCAGTGCTATTTGTTGGGTTTTTGGGCTATTTGTCTCACAAAATCTTTTGTATTGTGCTAGTATTGGTCGGTGGTCTATGGTCATGTTGTTTTCCTGTATGTAGCATCCTATTATATATAGATATAATAGTTTTTTGTTTATTGTATCTAATTTTTCTTAAACTTTGTGGTATTGTCTTTTTTAAGGTCATATCAAAAAACATTTTGCATATTTTGTTGGATTGGTAGTAGTCATAGCTGTTGTTTTGTAGCAATATATCTGGTGTATGGTTCTTGTTTGTCACAAATAAACTTTAGAGGCACTGCTTAGTTTTATAAACTTTGGATAAAATAAGTAAAAATAGGAGAGCTAGTTGGACACACATTCCATAAACAGGTATAAAATATGGAGTATTTGATACTTCTTGTCATAGCAGTAGTGGGCATATCGTTTCTATGTTCTATACTAGAAGCGGTGCTACTGTCTATCAATTTTTCATATATCAATGTTTTGATAGAACGAGACCAGAAACTAGGAACAAGCTTGAAAAAGCTCAAGACCAACATAGACGAGTCTATATCATCTATACTTATACTCAACACCATAGCAAATACTTTGGGTGCTACCGCCATAGGTGTGCAAGCACAGATAGTGTTCGGCAACGATAGTTTCTATGTCATAGCAGTATCTATAGCTTTGACTTTCGCTATACTATTTTTAAGCGAGATTATACCCAAGACCATAGGGGCTATATATTATAAAGAGCTAGCACCATTTGCCACCAAAGCTATACAGGTGTTTATAGTCATCACATATCCTATAGTGATATTGACTATATTTATAACCAAAAAGATAAACAACGGCAAAGCACTAGACACGGTATCGAGAGAAGAGCTGAAGCATCTTGCGATATTGGGCGAAGAGAGCGGAGCTATAAATGACCAAGAGTC
>JAOZTH010000002.1:44519-52603 GCA_029939245.1 Arcobacteraceae bacterium | reverse complement strand
ATAGAAGATATTATGATAGAAGTAGATAGTATCAACGAAAATGTCCCAGTATCAAAGGCTCTGAACAGTTTTATCAAATCAAAAGCACACTTGCTAGTAGTCACAGACGGCTACGGACAAACCGAGGGTATAGTCACATTGGAAGATTGTATAGAGACACTGCTGGGGATTGAGATCATGGACGAGCTAGATACTACAGAAGATATGCGAAAATTAGCTTCATCAAATATGAAAAAGAAGCGAGCCAAACAGGAGAGCATATGAGAGCTTTGATAAGTGTGAGCGACAAGAGTGGTATCGAGCAGTTTGCTAGAAGTTTAGTGGGTCTAGGATATGAGATAGTATCAACTGGCGGCACATATACCGCTATAGTCCAAGCTGGTATCACCGCTACTAAAGTAGAGGATATCACAAACTACAAAGAGTGTTTTGATGGACGAGTGAAGAGTTTGCACCCAAATATACACGGCGGTATATTGCACAAGCGGGATGACAGCGACCATATAGCACAAGCAAAACAGCTAGGCATACAGGCTATAGATCTAGTATGTGTAAATCTATATCCATTTAGGCAAACTACACAGACTACCGATGACTTTGACACCATCATAGAAAACATAGACATAGGTGGTCCCGCTATGATACGAAGTAGTGCGAAAAATTTTCAAGATGTGCTAGTAGTGACCGACACAGGCGACTATGACAAAACTGTCCAATATATCAAAAATAACGACCACGACATAGAGTATAGACGGCAGCTGATGATCAAGGCATTTGAGCATACTGCTTCATATGATGTATATATAGCAAACTATATGAACAAACGATATAACAATTCGTTTGGGCAAAAGCAGTTTATAATAGGCACAAAAGTTTTTGACACACGATATGGAGAAAACCCGCACCAAAAGGGAGCATTGTATGAGTTTGACGACCACTATACCGAAAACTTTTATATAAAAAAGGGCGAGCCTAGCTTCAACAATATGGGCGATATCAGCTCTGCTTTAAAAATAGCATCTTCGTTTGGTGATAGTCCGGCGGTATGTATAGTAAAGCATGGCAATCCATGTGGATTTGCTATAAAAAACAGTTTGCTAGATAGTTACAATAGTGCCTTGATATGCGACAGTGTCTCTGCTTTTGGTGGAGTAGTGGCTCTCAATGGTATAGTAGATGAGACACTAGCAAAAAAGATGACCGAGATATTTTTGGAAGTTGTCATCGCAGGTGATTTTACCAGTGATGCATTGAGAGTATTTGAAAGCAAAAAAAAGCTCAAACTTTTTTCACAAAACAGCCCACGGCTTATAAGCTCAAACGACACCCACAGTTTCAAGCATATTGATGGTGGCTTTATATATCAAGATACAGATATGATCAAATATGATGAGGTAAAAAATTCCCAATTAAAATCAAAAAGAGTTGCTACAATACAAGAGCAAAAAGATATGGTGATAGCTTATAGATTGGCCTCTTTGACAAAATCAAACTGTATAACATATGTCAAAAATAGTGTTATGGTTGCTATCGGTATGGGTATGACATCAAGAGTTGATGCCGCAAAAGCAGCTTTGCGAAAAGCTGAAGATCTAGGTATAGATACAAGCGGTTCTGTGCTTGCAAGTGAAGCATTTTTTCCATTTAGAGATTCTATTGATTTTGCACAAGAAGCAGGGGTAAAATGTATAATAGAGCCAGGCGGAAGTATAAGAGATGATGAGATAATCAAAGCAGCAGATGAGTTTGATATGGCATTGTATTTCAGTGGGGTTAGGCACTTTTTGCACTAATCCCCACAAACAACTTAAACAAACTCTAAATATATAGGTTCATATTTTCTTTTAACTTTCTTTTTAGCACCTTTGATGCTGCATTTTTGGGTAGTTCATCTACAAAATATATCTGCTTTGGCATCTTGAAGTTAGCCAGATGTGGCTTGATATGGTCTCGAATAGTCTTCTCATCTACTATCTTGTCTGTCCCTTTTTCTAGCTCTACAAAGGCGACTATCTTTTCGTCTTGTGTCTCGTCTTTGATACCTACGACTGCTACGGCATTGACTCCGTCTATTTTGATGATAAGCTCTTCTATTTCACGAGGATATACATTGACCCCTTTTGCTATGATGAGATCTTTTTTTCTATCTACTATAAATATGTAGCCATCTTTGTCTACATATCCTAAGTCGCCTGTCTTTAGCCAGCCATTGACTATGGTATCGTCTGTAGCTGTGGGGTTGTTGTAGTATCCTTGCATGACACAATCACCTGCGACTATGATCTCGCCTACAGTTCCTGTGGCTACTTCCATGACATCTTCATCTACTATCTTGACTTTATACGACACAAACGGTAGCCCCACACTTAGGACTTTTCTCTTGTCAAACAGGTTTGACGATACAGCAGGAGAACACTCACTTAGACCATATCCCTCTACCATGATAGATCGTTTGAACTTTTTGTTGAAGTCTGCCAGCACTTGTTCGCTCAAGGGCGCTGAACCACTGACAAACAGCCGTATGGAGTTAAACCACATAAAATACCACGGCACTTTGGCTTTGTTTAGGGCATTGTATATCTGTGGAGCTCCTAGAAATACCGTAACTCGTTTTAGCAAAGCTTGTTTTAGGACATTTGCAAACGGAAATATAGACTTTATAGATACTATGGCTGCATTTGAAAATATAGGCACTATGATCATGACACTCAAAGTAAACGAGTGAAACATAGGTAGATAGACTATAAATCTATCTTTGGGAGTAAATTTAAACCGCTGTGTACCGGCTATGGAGTTGGAAAATATATTTCTATAGCTTAGCATAGCACCTTTGGGGTTGCCAGTAGTGCCAGAAGTATATATGATGATAGCAGTGTCGTCCAAGTTGGGTGTGCGAGATGTGGTGTGGTGTATGTTTATACCGCTTAATATCTCATCCATACAAAAGTTATGCTCATCTAAGTTGTCTTGGTTTTCACTCCATATTATCTTTGATACTTTTGTGTTTTGTAGCACAGTTTTTAGCTCATCTTTGAAGCTGCCACTAGCAAACAGAAGTTTAGCATCGCTGTTGTTTATGATATATTCTAACTCTTCGCTTTTTAAGAAGTTGTTGATAGGCACGGCTATCGCCCCTATCTTGCATATGGCAAATAGCGACACTATAAAATGTGGTCCATTTGACATCACTATGCCTACTTTGTCTCCAAACTTTATGTTTGATATCTCTAAAAATCTAGCAGTCTTGTCTACTTGAGCTTGAAGCTCTTGGTTGGTAAGCTTGCCATATTCACTATATATAGTGACCTTTTTTGGCGACTCGCGCGTGTTTTTGTCTAAAACTTCATAGAAGTTGTCAAACGGATATTTAAGTTTCATCAGAAGCTAGTTCTATAGGCAAACGACATCATATGAGCTTTGGCATCGGTAAACTCTCCATCTATGGTATCGTTTTTGACTTCTCTTTTCTCTTTGATATCTAGTAAATATCCAAATCCTACAGAACTTTTGTCATCTATAACATAGTTTGCTCCAAGCGAATACAGCGTTGCATCGCTATCTGGTAGCTCGTAGCCTAGAGTTTTCTCTGGCACTGGGTTTTCATCTTTGGCATATCCTGCCATCAAGGTCAGTTTTTCATTTAACTTGTGTGTGACTCCTATCCTGTAGGCATTTGTATCTTCCCAGCTTTTGTCTTTTGGGTCATCAAAAGCGGCTTTTAAAATAGGATGTGTCATAGCTATATCATAATCAAAATCAAGCTCTTCATAAGCAGACCAGTGAGTTATATCGTAGTTTAGCTCTACAGTGGTATCTCCAAAACTTTTGCTATATGCTAGAGTGCTAACCGCTGGAAGTGGCACAGTAACACCAGCATCACCATCGTAAGACCCTGAACCTATTGGTCCCAATGTAGTTAATTTTGCGTCACCCTCTATGGTTATATCTACATTTGAACGATAAGTTGCAGAGATATTTGATGTCTCATCTGGCTTATATGTAGCTCCTAGGTTGTATCCGTAGTCTATACTATCGCCTGTCATCACTCTTTTTGCTGTTTGTCCAGTGGCATGGACGACACCATCGCTGTCAACTACACCTTCACTTTTGACTATTCGCAATCCTCCACCTACAGCAAACTGTTCGTTGATCTTATACGATACAGATGGATTTATCTCCACTACTTCCAGTGTAAACTCCTCGGCACTTGTTTTTTGTGTGGCACTTTCCCATCTTTTCGACAATCCACCCGGAACTGTGATAGACAGACCATATCGAAGCCCCTTCCCTGCATACTCTTTGGTGCTTATAAATATAGTTGGCACTAAAAAGCTCTCTTTTTTTGACTCGCCACTCATAGTGTCGGCTCTGTTGTCTTCATATTTGATTTTGTTTAGATCAATACTCATAAGCGATAGTTCCATATCGGTTTGATTTTTGTTGAAACTCATGTTCGCTGGGTTATAATACGCAGCACCGGCTCCACTAGAGTTGGCTACATAAGCCCCACTAAGTGCTACAGACTGAGACGACTGCTCTGGTATCCTATAACCACTGGCACACACTACACTGGCAGCAACGGCTGACAAACTTACGATTTTGACTAAATTTTTCATATTATTCCTTTTTATATAATAAGAAATTATAACACAAAAAAATAAAATTAACCCAAATTTTGCCGATATTTTAGAAATTTATCGTTTATTTGATCAAAAGAGTTCATCTTTGTCTGTTTAGACATTGAATTTGAAGTGCATGACATCGCCATCTTTGACTATGTAGTCTTTGCCCTCGAGTTTCATGCGTCCTGCTTCTTTTGCTTTCAACTCGCCGTTGTGAGCTATGAAGTCATCATACGATATCACTTCTGCTTTTATAAATCCTTTTTCAAAGTCGTTGTGTATCACTCCTGCGGCTTTGGGCGCTGTGTCGCCTTGATGTATCGTCCAAGCTCGCACTTCTTGCACTCCGGCGGTGAAATAGCTTTGAAGTCCTAGTAGGTCAAACGACTTTTGCAAAATAGTCTCAAGTCCGCTATGCTGGACACCGAAGTCATCCAAAAACTCTCTAGCTTCGCTATCACTTAGACCTATGAGCTCCTCTTCTATCTTTGCACATAGCACCACTGTCTCATCTCCTGATTGTGTGGCTAGTTCTTTGACTTTTGCTACAAATTGATTGTCACTGCCTAGGCTATCTTCATCTACATTTGCTCCATATATGACGGTTTTGTTGGACAAAAATCGCAGCTCCTTGTCAAGTTTGACAAACTGCTCAAGCTCTTTGTCCTCAAAACTACTGACAGGACGAAGCTCCTCTAAGTGTGCTAGAAGTTTCACGGCTACTTCTAGCTCGGCTTTGGCAGTTTTGTCTGCTTTTGATTTTTTGGTCAATTTGCCAATTTTATTTTCTAGCTGTGTGATATCGGCATATATTAGCTCTGTTTGTATGATCTGGATATCTCGCACAGGGTCTATGCTATGCTCCACATGTGCTATATTTTTGTCCTCAAAGCACCGCACCATATGCAATATCACTTCTACTTCTCGTATATTTGACAAAAACTGGTTGCCCAGTCCCTCTCCACGGCTAGCACCCTTGACTAGCCCTGCTATATCTACAAACTCTATCGTGCTTGACTGTATCTTCTTTGGCTTGACTATATCCGCTAGCTTTTGTAGTCTGTCGTCCGGCACTGGCACTACTGCTTTGTTTGGCTCTATAGTGCAAAAAGCATAATTCATAGCTGACGCTGTCTGTGCTTTTGTCAAAGCATTAAATGTAGTAGATTTACCTATATTTGGCAAACCCACTATCCCTACTGAAAGTCCCATATTTACATCCTTTTTTTGGCTTTTATGCCTAGCATTTTTAGCCCCATTGTTATACTATGAGATACCACAGCTAACACCTTGAGTATCTCAACTTGATTGACAGCACCTACTATTTTGTGGTTGGTATAAAACTTATGGAAGCTACCGCTTAAGTTTTGTAGGTATATCGCTACTAAGTGTGGCTGTCGTTTGTCGAAACTATCTTGCAAAACTCTATCTAACATCAAAGCATCAAATAGCAAAGAGGTTAGCTCACCACCCATATTTTCTAGTCTATAATCCACCACATCGTCTATACTTACATCTGCTTTGGCAAACAGTTGATTGATCCGGGCATTTGCATAGTTGATATAAAAGACCGGGTTGTTTTGGTCTTGTGTTTTGAGACTTTGGACATCGAACTCTAGGTGAGTGTCGCTTTTTTTGCTCAAAAACACAAACCGCAAACTATCTGCTCCTATTTCATCTATAATATCTCGAAGAAGTATAGTGTTGCCTGCTCGTTTGCTCATCTTGTATGGTTTGCCATCTTTTAACAGCGACACCATCTGTGATAATATTATCTGTAGATTTTTGCTATCATATCCCAAAAACTCCAGCGATGACTTGACACGAGCTATATATCCGTGGTGGTCTGCTCCCCATATGTTGATAAGTGTGTCAAATCCTCTGTCAAACTTTTGTTTGTGATATATGATATCTCCTGCTAGATAGGTAGGTTTGCCGTCCTCTTTTGTGACTACTCTGTCTAGCTCATCGCCATGCTTTGTGCTAGCTAGCCATAGTTTGCCATCTTTTTCATATGTGGCATCGCTCTTTTGTAGTAGATCTTTCGTCTTTTGCCACTGTTTATATAGCGGTTTTTCTGCGACAAAGCTATCAAAACACACATCTATGAGTGCTAAGTCGTGTTTGATAATCTCCAGCACTTTATCTTTGGCATATAAACCTATAGTCTCTAAGTTATCTTTTGTCTTGAGTATATCCTCTCCAAACTTTTGTGCTACTTCATCGCATATAGCCGACAGATACTCACCTCTATAATAATCCTGTGGATACTGGACATCCAAACCATACAGATACTTTTGTGCCTCAAGATAGACAGATAGTCCCAGTAGTTCTATTTGATTGCCTGCATCGTTGATATAGTATTCTGTAGTGATATCTATCCCAAGATAGCGACCTATGTTTGCTATAGCACTGCCTTGCACCGCTCCACGAGCGTGACCTATATGCAAAGGTCCTGTAGGATTGGCACTGACAAACTCTAGCAAAATCTTTTGAGGATTTTTCGGGTTTTGTCTTGAGCTAGCACTTAAAATATCGTTTGATATATTTTCTAAAAATTTGTTTGAAAGTTTGAAGTTGACAAACCCACTAGTAGCAGATACATCGTCAAACATATCTATGTGCTGTAGTTTGGAGACAAGCTCGCTGGCTATAACTATAGGCGATTTTTTAAGCTCTTTTGCCATACTAAATGCCAGTGTGATAGCAAGATGCCCCATACTGCTGTCTTTTGGTTTTTCTAGCACTACATCACGACCCAACGATCGCTCAATAGTGCTTTTGACTATATCATACAAACTATACTTCGGTTTCTTTTTCTTTTGTAGTTGCTTTCACATCTGCTGTGCCCACTTTGGTCTCTTGTTCTATATTTTCTGTATCTTCTATATCATCATCTTTGACTGCTTTTTTGAAGTTTTTGATCCCTTGTCCTAGACCTTTTGCTAGTTCTGGTATCTTTTTGCCTCCAAATAGTAGCACGATAGCTCCTACGATAATGATCAGTTCCATACCACTAGGCATACCCATGATAAACTCCTTTTGTTTTATTAAATTTTTGGCGACTCTAAAAGGATTTGAACCTTTGTTCTTGGGATGAAATCCCAATGTCCTTGGCCACTAGACGATAGAGTCAAGGCGATTATATCACAACAATCTTATATCAACCCTATTTTTCTACTTTCAATGTAAAATATCGTGGAAATTTGTCTTGAAGGTGTGGCGGTATAGTCAGCGGAAACTGTGCTATGACTATGGGTGCTACGATATCATAATATTTTTTGTCCCCAGATATTTTGTGTAGATATTCAAAGTTGCCGTCTTTTAATATCGTGAGCTTTATCGTAACTTTTTGTTTAATATTTTGATCTATATTTTCTATCGGCACTAGCTTTATAAACGCTTCTTGTAAGTTTGTATAGTAGCTATATATCGTGTCTGCGGTGTCTGTGGTATTTGTAT
>JAOZTH010000002.1:8223-44419 GCA_029939245.1 Arcobacteraceae bacterium | reverse complement strand
GTATTTGTATCCAAAGTTGCTTTTTGTGTGGTTTGGTTTGTATCTGTGGTGATATTTTCGTCTGTATTGTTGTCGTCTGTAGAGAGTTGTGGTATCTTTTTTGTTTGTTCTAGCTTGGGTTTTTTGACCACTTTTATGCTGTTTAGCTTGTCTATGTATTCATTTTGAATCTTTTTAATATCTCTCTTTTCGTCCAAATAGTTTGTGTGCATATAGGTGCTGAGAAAATAGTGGTATATCGCCCATCCTGCTACTATGATGACTACAATTACAAACAAATTTTCTATAGAATTTTTTGACCGACCTCTCAAATCTTTGCCTTTTTAAACTTTTTTTGATATAATACCATAAAATAATTAAATGTATCAAAAAAAGGACAAAAATATGAAATTTTACACTACAAAGCAAGCAAACAACAAAAAGTTGCTACTTCTAGGCGGAGGCGAACTAGGCAAAGAGGTCGTCATAGAGGCTAGCAGACTGGGCTTCGAGACAGTAGTTGCAGATAGTTATGCAAATCCACCAGCTAGCTTTGTAGCAAACAGCTCCGTGGTAGTGGATATGAAAGATAGACAAAAGCTAGTAGATACAGTCAAAAAGCTCAAGCCAGACTTCGTGATACCAGAGATAGAGGCATTGAGTTTGGAGGCGTTAGAAGAGTTGCAAAACGATGGCTACAACATAGTGCCAAATGCCAGAGCTATCAAGCTGACTATGAACAGAAAAAATATACGACAATTTGCCTGTGAAGAGCTAGGACTAAAGGCAAGTGCCTACAAGTTTGTCAAAAATTTACAGGAGTTAAAGACCGCTTGTGATGATATAGGCTTCCCTTGTGTCATCAAGCCAGTCATGAGTAGTAGCGGACATGGACAAACTATAGCAAAAAGCTTCGATGATATAGAAAACTCATGGAACATAGCCAAAGAAGCCCGTGGTGATAGTAGTCTGCTGATAGTTGAGGAGTTTATACGATTTGACTATGAGATTACACTTCTAACCGTGCGAAGTCGCCACGGCACTGTATTTTGTGAGCCTATAGGACATACACAAAAAGATGGCGACTATATATTTTCGCATCAACCAGCCGTCATGAGCGACAAGGCAAAAAAAGCATGCAAAAAGATAGCCACAGATATCACAGATGGTTTAGGCGGATACGGAGTGTTTGGTGTGGAGTTGTTTGTCAAAGGCGATGAAGTCTATTTTAACGAAGTAAGCCCTCGACCACATGATACTGGTATGGTCACCATGATAACTCAAAGTGCTAGCCAGTTTGCTTTGCATGTGAGAGCTATAGTAGGGCTAGGTGTGGAGTTTGTCACATATGGAGCTGGAGCTAGTGGAGCGATAAAAGCAGACAGCTCATCGCAAAATCCTTTTGTCCAGTTAGGCGATGAAGTGTTTGGCAAACATAGTTTTGCTAGAGTGTTTGGCAAGCCATATAGCAAACCCGGCAGACGAATGGGGGTCGTGCTATGTTTTGACAAAGATAGTAGCGAAACAGCACTCAAACAGGCACAAAAGTTGGTAGAAAACAGATGAAAAAAGATATATCTATCATCATATTGTCTGCTGGCAAAGGCACTAGAATGAAAAGCAACATACCCAAAGTCCTACATCAAATATCTGGCAAACCTATGTTGTGTTATAGTATCGCCGAAGCTTTAAAATTGAGCGACGATATCCATATAGTGCTGTATCATCAAGCGGACAATATACGGCAAACTATGGACGGGTATTTTGACAGCGGTTGCCTAAACTACCACATACAAGACCACGGCAACTACCCCGGCACTGGTGGAGCGGTCATGGGGTTTGACACTAAACACTCACAAACTTTGGTGCTAAACGGAGATATGCCACTAGTTGCTGCCGATGAGCTAGAAAAGTTGATAATACACGGCGATGAAGTAGTCAAGATGAGTTATCTTGAGCTAAACGATGCTACTGGCTATGGGCGAGTAGTGCAAAAAGATGGCAAAGTAGTCAAGATAGTAGAACAAAAAGATTGTGACGACAAAGAACTAGCTATAACTCAAGCAAATGCTGGTATATATTGTTTTGATACCAATTTTCTAAAAAACAGCTTGCCAAAGTTAGACAACAACAATGCCCAACAAGAGTATTATATCACAGATATAGTCGCTATAGCTATACAAGAGCAGCAAACTATAAAAGCAGTCAAAGTGTGTGAAAATAGTTTCAAAGGAGTCAATAGCAAATATGACCTCGCTATGGCAGAAAAGATTATGCAAGAGAATATAAAGCGAAACTTTATGTTAAACGGTGTCATCATGAAGCTACCAGATACTATATATATAGATAGCTCTGTGCAAATATATGGCGAGACGATACTAGAAAGCGGAGTGTCGCTACTAGGCGAAACTATCATCACAAGTAGCCATATAAAGACAAACACAGTCATAGAAAACTCTATCATAAAAGATAGCGACATAGGACCTATGGCTAGAGTTCGCCCACATTGCCACATAGACCAAAGCCACATAGGCAACTTCGTAGAGGTCAAAAACTCAAAGCTGTTTGACACAAAAGCAGGACACCTAAGCTATATTGGTGATAGTTTTGTAGATAGTGGAGCCAACATAGGAGCAGGGACTATCACATGCAACTATGACGGCATATCCAAGCACAAAACGTATATAGGCAAAAATGTATTTATAGGAAGTGGAAGCCAACTCATAGCTCCATTATCTATAGCCGATGACTGTATGATAGGAGCTGGAAGTCAAGTTACCAAAGACACATCATCTGGCGACCTAGTGCTAAACAGAGCCAAGAGCAAAACCATAAAAAACTACTTTTATAGTTTTTTTGGAAAAAGCAAAAAGCAACAAAATACCACATAAAACAATTTAGAGGTTTTAGAGGCGACCTTTAAACTTCTATCATATCCACACCATCTATAGACAGATATAGCAAAAAGCCAGATACTGTTTTGCCTGTGATATCTGTCATCGCTTGTTTGTAGTTCGATACTTGTGAGCTATCTTTTGGATTTTGGTTGCCTGTCTTGTAGTCAAATATGACTATATCATCATCGCTAGTAGCTACTAAGTCTATCACTTTTATCTCTTGATCATATGCTATAACTTGCTCTTTTGATAGCTTGTAGCCTTTGATCTTATCTATAAACGGCTTGTGCGATATGAGATTGTGGCATATCTTGTAGATATTTTCTAGTGCCTGCTCATCTATCGTGTGGCTATAGTTTGCTCGCACTAGCTTCATAGCGGTCTGTAGGCTATATGTATCAAAACAACTCATCATCTCCAGACAATAGTGTGTAGCTAAGCCAAAATTTATAAGCTCCATAGAGGATACAGACGGTCGGGACTTTTTCGATACTGCTTGTCTGCCGTAGTTTATACTTTCAAACGATAACTTGTCTCTGTGTCCCTGTTTGGGTTGTGGCGATATAGCCTTGTATAACTTGCCTATCTTTGCTGGTGGAACTATATCAAACGACGAGCCAGCTGGCTTTTTAAACATTATCAAGTTTTTTTTCGCTCTAGTTAGTGCGACATATAGGACATTTAACCTATCTGTCTGCTTTTGTGCTTTTTCATACTCTAGTGCCATCTTGTAGTCATCGTCAAAATACTCCATAGGCTTGTCTTTTATATATATTCGTCTAAGTTTCATCTGTTCGTATTGTAGTAGCAAAGAGGATGTGTCGTTTGGTTGCTTTTTAAATCTATCTACCACAAACACAGTCTCAAATTCCAGTCCTTTGGCTTTGAACATGGTCAAAAGCACGATACCAGCACGACTTTGGTTTGTGATATGGCTGTTTAACTGGTCTATATTAAATACAAAATCCGTGATATTTTCATACATCTGTACATCATGCAAAAATTTTATCATATTTTCGTCAAACAGTTTATAATATGTAGCTATGTTATGCACCAGTTCCACTACAGATAAAGTGCGAAAATTTGTCTGCCACGACACATCTACTGCCGCCTTTTCACCTATGATGGAGTGAAAATTTTCTTTGTATATCTTGTCGCCGTAGTATAGGTATTTGACTAGATTTATCACAGCTTTTACTTTGGGATGATTGACCAACATACTAGTAGTATCTGTCGATACTTTTAGCTGTGGCAACTGCTCTTTTATAGCATCATATATCTTTAGTATGTCGGCATTTGTATATGCTAGTATGGCTATATCGTCCATATCTGCCCCTATCCTAGCCATGGCTTTGAGCTTTTTGATTATGTTTGTGGTTATATCACTGGTTTGCACCACTTTGACAAATCCTCCATCTATATCTGAAGTAGGCTTAGATATATCAAATGTGCCGATATTTTCAAACACACTATACACGAAGTTTATGATATTTGTGGCAGTTCTGTAGTTTTTGGCTAAACTTTTGGCAGTAGAGTTGTAGATAGTATCAAGATGCCCAAAAAGTCCAGCCTCGCCACCACGAAATCTATATATAGACTGCTTTGTATCGCCTACAAAATAAAATGACCGAAACCTTTCGTTATCTTGGGACATTATCTCATCTATGAGCGGTTTTAACACAGAATACTGGACTATAGAAGTGTCCTGAAATTCATCTAGCAGTATATGGTCATATCTGCTATCTAGCCTAAAATACAAAAACTCGCGGTCTATGTGTCCGTGTAGTAGCTTGTGTGTCATATTTGTCACATCGCCAAACCCTAGGCTGTGTGATTTTGCTATGTTTTGCTCTGTAAACTTTTGCCATGCTATGTATATGTCGTTTAACTTGCCTATGGTGTAGTGGTTTTTGAGTTGGAAATATATCTTTGATGCAGTTTTAAACTCTGCAAATAACACTTCTGCTGTCTCGTTTGCTATCTTTTTAAAGTAGCTAAACTCTTTGAAGCTGTTTTTTTGTATCCATGTGCTACTAAAAATAGCATCAAAGCTGTCAAACTCTACTGCCTTTTTGGCAAGGGCGGAAGCGGTGGGACTATCGGCTACAAACTGCTTTATGGCTGTGGCTTTTGCTATGACATCATCTTTGGCTATATCAAAGTCGGCTAAACTTATGTTTGCGAAGTTTAGCTTCTGTGAGTTGTCTTGTATCTTTTCAAACAGTTCCAGCACAGAGGCATAACTTTTGTTTGTCTTTAGACACAGTTGCACCAAACTATCTAGCTGTGCTTTGTGCAAAGTTTGCAAAAACTCAAATCCTAGCTTCTCTTTGTCGGCATTTGCTATATGGTAGCTGTCATCTATGTTTAGATAGCCTGCAAACTGCCGAAACACATTGCCAAAAAATTTATCAATAGTCATAATAGAGCTAAAACTATGCAAAAAGTCGCTATATATCTGTGGTTGTCTCGCCTTTATCTTTTCTGCTGGCATATCTATGTGAGTCTGTATTGTGGAGACAAAGTCATCATCATGGGCTAGATTTGCTATATATCCTGCTATCTTTTGTCGCATATCATTTGCTGATTTATTTGTGAAAGTCAAACACAATATATTATCTACTTTTGCACCACAAAGTAGCAATGCTATATATCTAGCGGATAGATTGTATGTCTTGCCAGTGCCGGCACTTGCCTTGACTGATACTATTTTGTGTTTGAGACAGTTTTGGTGTGTGACTGTGTTTTGTTTTTGCATGAGATATTGTATCTAAAAAATATAAATTTTCGATCAACTGCTAGATATTTTATAATAATCTCAATACACGACACTCCAAAAAACACAATATCCAATCAATCAAAAAAGTCAAAATCAAAATAGTTGATACAAATACGATACAAAATGAGATTTTATCAAACCTCAAACAAGCGGTCAAAATGTCTATAGAAGCCTATGTTTAGGTGGTTTGAAGTTGGTACGCCCAGTAGGATTCGAACCCGCAACCACCGGGGCCGAAACCCAGTGCTATATCCAGTTAAGCCATGGACGCATAAAAAGTTCGCTATTTTATCAAAAAAAACTTAAATTAAACTTTTTTTGGTATTATAGCCAAAAGGAATGATATGAAAATAAATTTTATAGACCTACAAGCACAGTATCAAAAATACAAAACAGACATAGATACACAGATACAGCAAGTGCTAGATAGCTCTGTGTATATTGGTGGCAAGGTGGAGCAACTAGAACAAAAGTTATCTAAATGGACAGGCTCCAAACACACTATAGCATGCAGCAGTGGCACAGATGCTTTGGTGCTAGCTCTCATGGCTATAGGTATCGAGCCAGATGACGAGGTCATCACGACACCTTTTACATTTATAGCCACGGCTGAAGCTATAGCACTGCTAAAGGCACGACCAGTATTTGTAGATATAGATGAGCGAACTTACAATATAGATGTCTCTAAAATAGAGGAGAAAATCACCTCAAAAACCAAAGCCGTGATACCTGTGTCGTTGTTTGGGCAGATGGCAGATATGGACGGTATCAACTCTATAGCCAAAAAATACAATCTCAAAGTGATAGAAGATGGAGCTCAAAGCTTCGGTGCTACATATAGGGGCAAACAATCATGCACCACTAGCGATATGGGGACTACTTCGTTTTTCCCGGCTAAGCCACTGGGATGCTATGGCGATGGTGGTGCTATATGGACAGATGATGACGAGCTAGCATCTAAGATACGAGTGCTACTAAACCACGGACAAACCAAACAATATGTCCACAGCCACATAGGTATCAACGGCAGACTAGATGCCTTGCAAGCAGGAGTGCTGATAGCAAAGCTAAAACACTATCAAGATGAGCTAGATAGACGACAAAGCATAGCCGACAAATACAACAAAAAGCTACAAAATGTCACGACCCCGTATGTGCCAGATGACTACACTAGCGTATGGGCTCAATACTGTATAAGAGTAAAAAACAGAGAAAAAACAATAGAAAACTGCAAAAAAAACGGAGTGCCTACAGGAGTCTATTATCCAATTCCTCTACATATGCAAGAGGTGTTTGCTTATCTAGGGTATAGTCCAGATGATTTTCCTATATCTGTAGCGGTATCAAAAGATATTTTAGCTTTGCCTATGTCGGCATTTTTGACACAAGAGCAGCAGGATTATATTATAAAGGTGGTAAATGATGATTAGAGTTGCGATAGTAGGTATGGGTGTGATGGGACAAAATCACTACAGAGTCCTACAAAAGATACAAGGAGCAAAGATAGTAGGACTGTGCGACCCTATAGCAGACGACAAGTTTGCCCACAAACTATACCAAGACCTAGATGATATGCTAGGTGCTATAGCCATAGATGCTGTCATCATAGCTACTCCTACATTTTTGCACAAAGAAGTAGCACTGAAGTGTATCGACAAAGGTATCCACCTGTTTATAGAGAAGCCTGTAGCATCAAATGTAGCAGACGGTAAAGAGATACTAAAAAAACTAAACAAAAAAGGACTCAAAGCAGTAGTAGGACATATAGAGCGGTTTAACTCTGTAGTCCAAGCACTCAAAGAGGAGATAAAAGACAAAGAGATATATAGTATAAATATCACAAGAATAGGACCAATACCACCACGGATCGCCGATGTAGGTATATTGACCGACTTAGCAGTGCATGATATAGACTTGATACGATTTATCACCCAAAAGAGTATCTTGAACAAAAGTATATTTAAGTCAAAAAAGATCCACAATCACCACGAAGACAATGCCATACTATCGTTTGCTATGGACGATGATATAGTAGCATCTATCACCACAAACTGGCTGACACCGTTTAAAAAACGGACAGTAGAAGTAGCATGCAAAGAAGCATACTATGAGGCAAACCTGATGTCCCAAGAGTTGCTAGAGTATTCCAACTTCAAAGCGGACAATTCGTTTGTCATGCGAAACTGTTTTGTGAAAAAGCGAGAGCCTTTATACGATGAGTTGGATAGTTTCATAGACTATATCCGCACAGGACACAAGCCTATATCTGCTACTATAGAGGACAGTATAGAGACACTACAGACCGTCCAGTAAATTTTTTGTAGATATCTGTTTGCTTGGAACAGTTTTTGCTATACTGACAATATGTTTGATAGTTTTTTTGAGGTGGTATTTACAAATTTATCGCTACGAAATGTCTAAAACAAACATCATATAAGTTTATTTGGATAAAATGACAAAATAAAACAAAACAACAAAACTAAGGAACAAAATGATAAAAAATATACTTAAAATATTTGGCACAAGAAACGACAAACAACTCAAGCTATACGGCAAGATAGTCTCGCAGATCAACGCCCTAGAGCCACAATACGAAAAACAAACAGACGATGAACTCAAACAAAGCTTCGCCAAACTCAAAGAGGAGCTAAAAGATGGCAAAAAAACTCAAGCAGAACTTCTCAACGATGTGTTTGCTATAGTTCGTGAGAGTAGCAAAAGAGTTTTAAATATGAGACACTACGATGTCCAGCTCATCGGTGGTATGGTGCTAAACGATAGCAAGATAGCAGAGATGAAGACAGGCGAGGGCAAGACTCTTGTAGCTACTTTGCCTGTGGTGTTAAATGCCATGAGTGGTGAGCCAGTGCATATAGTCACGGTAAATGACTATCTAGCTAGTAGAGATGCTATAGAGCTAGAGCCTTTGTATGCTTTTCTAGGTTTCACAGTAGGAGCAATAGTTGGCAACATAGATGACCACGAGGACAGAAAAGCTCAATACGATGCCGATATCACATACGGCACCAACAACGAATACGGATTTGACTACTTGCGAGACAACATGACAGAAAGCCACAAAGACAAGATACAGCGAGGACACAGCTTTGCTATAGTTGACGAAGTAGACTCTATACTTATAGATGAAGCTAGGTCGCCGCTTATCATCTCTGGAGCTAGTGGAGTGAAAAACGAACACTACACTCTAGCAGACAAGATAGCCAAAGATATGACCCAAGGCGAGACGATAGAGCCAAAATCGGCAGACGAGCCTACTATCACCACTGGCGACTTTACACTAGACGAGAAAAACAGAAATGTCATGATCACAGACCAAGGTATAGAAAAAGCAGAAAAGGCCTTTGGTGTGGATAGTATGTATTCTATAGAAAATGCCGTGCTGTCGCACAACATAGACCAAGCTATCAAGGCAAACTATCTTTTCTCTAAAGATGTGGATTATATCATAAGAGACAAAAAAATACTCATAGTAGATGAATTTACAGGGCGAGTGAGCGAGGGCAGACGGTTTAGCGAGGGATTGCACCAAGCACTTGAAGCCAAAGAGGGTGTAGTGATACAAAAAGAGTCTCAAACTCTAGCTGATATTACATTTCAAAACTATTTTAGGTTATATACCAAGCTCTCTGGTATGACAGGTACAGCACAGACTGAAGCAGCGGAATTTTCACAGATATACAACCTAGATGTAGTATCTATACCTACAAATGTCCAAGTAAACAGAGAGGACAAAAATGACCTGATATTTCGAACCGAGCAGGAGAAGTTTCAAGCGGTGGCACTGAAGATAAAAGAGCTAAACAAAAAAGGTCAGCCAGTGCTAGTGGGGACTGGCTCTATAGAAAAGTCTGAGCTACTACACGACCATCTAACCAAAGCAAAGATCAAACACACAGTGCTAAATGCCAAACAACACAAAAAGGAAGGCGAGATCATAGAAGAAGCAGGACTCAAAGGCTCTGTGACTATCGCTACAAATATGGCAGGACGAGGGGTGGATATCAAACTACCAGCCGAGTGTATAGCACTAGGCGGACTGGCGATACTAGGCACAGAGAGACACGAAAGCCGGCGTATAGACAACCAGCTACGAGGACGAGCAGGCAGACAAGGCGATGTAGGCAGTAGCCAGTTTTTTCTATCGCTTGAGGACAATCTACTCCGAATATTTGGCAGCGACAAAATATCGTCTGTCATGGGCAAACTGGGCTTAAAAGATGGCGAACATATAGAGTCAGGTATGGTTACTAGATCAGTAGAGGGAGCTCAAAAAAAGGTAGAAGCTATGCACTTTGAGAGCAGAAAACACCTGCTAGAATATGACGATGTAGCCAACAAACAGCGACAGACGATATATAAATACCGCGACAACTTGCTAGATGATGACTACGATATAGGCTCAAAGATAGCAGAAAACTTCAGCTGGTATGTCGACAACTTGCTAAACGATGCCAATATATTAGATGGTATGCCAGCAGAAGAGTTTGACATAGAGCTACTAAAAACCAAGCTCAAAGAAGATTTGTCTATAGATATAAACACAGAAAATCTAGCAGATATGGATGTGGAGGCTATACATGAGTTTGTGCTAAGTTATATGAACGAACCATACCACAAAAAGTTTGAGAAGATCACACCAGAACAAAAAAGCGAAGTAGAACGACTGATGTATCTACAAGTGCTAGACAACTATTGGCGAGAGCATCTGTATGCTATAGATACGCTAAAGACGGGCATAGGATTGCGAAGCTACAACCAAAAAGACCCACTAGTAGAATACAAAAAAGAGAGCTACGAGATGTTTATAGAGCTTGTAAATTCTATCAAACATGAGATTGTGCGAGTGCTGTTTTCGGTGCGAATACGAGACAAAGAACAAGAAGAGATAGAAAAACTCAAACAAAAGATGGCACAAGAGGAAAAAGCCAAAAACAAACAATACACAAAAGGCGACAGCACTACACCGGTTGCTATAGAAAAAAAGGTGCCAAGAAACTCTCCGTGTCCTTGTGGAAGTGGCAAAAAATACAAACAATGCTGTGGTATAAGTGGTCCAAAGAAAGGCGACTTAGCAAAAGTATGAACAACCGCCTTGTAAACTTCATAGTCAAAAAATACCTAAAATGGGACAAGACAAATCCATATATAAGTATCAGTGCCATACTGGCTTTTGTAGGGGTGAGTGTAGGGGTGATGGTGCTTATCATCTCTATGGCTATCATGAACGGCACTGCAAAAGAGTTTGCCAAAAAGCTGTTTACTATGAACTATCCGCTGACTATCTATCCTGTAATCGATGGCACAGTAGACAAAAAATTGCTACAAAAATTGGAAAAGAGATATCCCAAACTCAAGTTTTCACCATATCTCAAAACTCAAGCTATCTTGCAAAATGGCGACAAGATGAGTGGCGGTATCGTATATGCGGTAGATATGCAAAAAGAGAAAAAGATCAACAAGATATTTGCCAAAGCAGTCAAAAACCAAAGAGTGAAAAAGTTTGATACTATCGTAGGCAAAGGTATAGAAGAGAGTTTGGGCATATTTGACAAAAATGAAAAGATAGTGTTTTTCTTTTCTACCGTCTCGCCTACTGGACTATCACAGATGCCAAAGGTCAAACGATTTCGCCATATAAAAAGCTTCAAATCTGGACTAAATGCATATGACAATGCCTATATATATGTGACCATAGATGCCTTGCGGTTGGTGCTAGGTAAGATTGACAACACATATGATGGCATACATGTATATAGCAAGACACCATTTAAAGACAAGAAAATCATACTCAAAGACTTCAAAGACCAAGGAGTCGGAGTAGTAGGCTGGTGGCAACAAAACGGCAATCTGTTTTCAGCTATGGAGATGGAAAAAAAGGCACTACTAGTGGTGCTCATGCTCATAGTCCTCATAGCATCGCTAAATATTATAAGCTCACTTCTCATGACGGTGATGAGTAGGCGAAAAGAGATAGCACTACTCATAAGTCAAGGTGCTAGCAAAAAAGAGATCAAGACTATATTTCTACGACTTGGCACTATCATAGGTTTTGGCGGTATATTGATAGGCACGGCTCTAGGTTTTGGTGGTATGTATCTGCTAGAAAATTATGATATTATATCACTACCTGCCGATGTATATGGCACTACCAAGCTACCACTAGATCTATCCAACACTGATCTGGCTATCATACTTTTTGGGTCATCTATAGTAGTGTATCTGTCTGCTTTGTATCCATCTATGAGAGCTGGTAACTTAGATATCATAGACATACTTAAAAATGAATAACAACAACATAGAGACGATAAAAGCAAAGAAAAACAAAGCCTATAGCTGGAAAAATATCCGACCTATATATGAAGCGGTGCAAAAGGTCAAGAAGCTAGAGATACAAGATATAAAAGTATCTCTAGGCGACACAGTCCAGATACAAACCGCACAAGATATATCTACACAAGATATACAAACTATCCAAAAGGCTCTAGCTCTACTGATACCGTGGAGGAAAGGTCCGTTTGAGATATTTGATATAGATATCCAGACAGAGTGGCGAAGTTATATCAAATACGACATATTGAGACCACACTTCGACCTCAAAGATAAAGTCGTAGCAGATATAGGGTGCAACAATGGCTACTATATGTTCAAGATGACCAGCGACAAACCTCGCAAACTCGTAGGGTTTGACCCATCGGCTTTGTGCAAACTCCAGTTTGATATGATGAACCACTTTATCAAAAGCGACATAAAGTTTGAGCTACTAGGAGTAGAACATCTACAACTCTATGACCACAAATTTGATACGATATTTATGCTAGGAGTTTTGTATCACAGAGCTGACCCTATAGGCACACTAAAACAACTGAAAAATGCTCTGCTTCCACGAGGCGAAGTCATATTGGATACATTTATCATAGATGGAGATGGCGATATGTGCCTGACACCGCAGAGCAGATATGCTATGATACCAAATATATATTTCATACCTACCATCAAAGCATTGACCAACTGGCTAGGTCGTGCTGGATTTATAGATATAGAGGTGCTAAATATCTCACAGACGACTACACACGAACAGCGAGCGACTAGATGGACATTTGATCAAAGTTTGGCAAACTTCCTAAACCCAGATGACCACAACTTGACCCTGGAAGGCTACCCTGCTCCAAAGAGAGCTTATATCAAAGCTAGGGTATTATAAATTTTTAGCTTCTCTTTTTCTCACACTGGTATTTAGCTGGTGCCACAAAGCATGACCACCAAAGTCAAGTTAGGACAACGATATAACAAAGAAAAAACTAAAAAGATACTCAACTATCGCAAATCTTGCGATATTTCAAAACGAAGAGAAAAGAGAAGTATAAAGAGCTGTATCATGTATATGCTAGCTTCAAGGATTTGGGACACAAGGTTTTTGCTTTTAGTAAGTTAGATATAGGTGAATTTATGAGAAATATATAGTTATCGCACTTGCTTTTCGCTTATAATACAAAAATCGCTAATCTATGACACTATTTGGTGAGCTGTTTGAGCTATGATACACTAGCATATCGTATTTTCTAGCATAGTATCTCAATAGTATATTTTGTAAAACTGGTTCTATAGATGGCACAAACCAAGCATTGTTGGACAGCACTATCATATATGATGTGTCTATGTCGGCAAATATCTCATCGGTCGTGGCTTCGTAGCAGATGGCATTGCGAAATTTTGTCCCATCTATGTCAAATGTCGTAGGGTGTTTCGCTACTTTGTAGTCACTAGCTCCGTTGTAAAACTCGTCATTTATCCAGTCTCGCATCATGGCTGGCAACGGCACAGCTTCGCCAAACGGCACCAACACTAGCTTTCTAGCGATACGAAGTTTTTGACGATGGAAAAAATAGGATGTATTGTAGTGTCGCCGTTCATCTAGCTCCAAACCACCTGTTATTATGGCTATATCTTTACTTTTGTCTTTTAGATAGTTTAGCAGTTTTTCATTTTTATTGAGAGCCAGTGGAAATGTAGTCTCTGGAAGTATCACTAGGTCATAGCCCATATCTATGGCATATTCTATGTTTTGTTTGTTTTCGTTTATCAAAGTTTTTCTGTATGACTTTCGCCATTTGTCCTCTTGGGCGGTGTGGTATTGAGGCATATATATTTTCATATTTGGGGGCGGTATCTTTTGCTGTGAAAAATCCAAAGCAAAAACCAGTAGCAACAAATATGCTATGTTTCGCCTGTCTATAACTAGCGACAAACTAGCTAATATGATAGCAAATGCTACAAACGATATATCAAAATAACTATTTGCAAATATCGCTTGTGGTTTAAACCAGTTAAACCCAAGCACAGACAAAAAATACAAGCCACTAAACAGTCCAGCTCTTATGTAGGTGTTTCGTGATACTCCTACGATGAAAAATATGGTTCCATATATCAGCCCTACGACAGCGATAACTACAAACGATAGATAAAGCACACCATAATGCTCGAAACTATAAAATATCCACCAAAACCACAGAAGTCCTGCGAAAAATCCCACCCAAAACAGCTCTCGCCTTGTCTGAATAAGTATCAAATATATAGCGACTATACCTATTAGACTGTTTAGCCACAAGTAGCCCAAACCATAGTGTTCTAGGTATATTGACGACGAAAAAACAGAAGCGACAAAAAAAGATTTTAGTAAATTCATAACTTATTGTATCATATATAAGTTAATTTTGATATAATAACCAAAAAAAGGATATTTATGGAAGCAGGGAGCGGAAATTTATTGGGGTCGTTGTTGCCGTTGGTGGCATTGTTTGCTATATTTTATTTTCTTATTATAAGACCACAGCAAAGACAAGCAAAAGAGCACAAACAGATGGTAGCAGATCTAAAGATAGGCGACGAAGTAGTGATAAATGGCGGAGTCATAGTGACATTGACCAAGATTACTGACAATTTTTATGAAGTGAAAAATATGGACGGATCAAAGATGAAAGTAGCAGTGGATTATATCGCATCTAAAATAGCCAAATGAATAGGATAAATTATCGTATAGTCATATTTGCTATAGCCTTGATAGGAGCTGTGGCATTTTCTTTGCCATCATTTCTACAGACAAGCGGAGGCAAAAAGATATCGCTAGGACTAGACTTGCAAGGTGGCTTGCATATGCTACTAGGAGTCCAGACAGACAAGGCAGTGGTGTCGAAGATCAAGTCCATAGCATCCTCTGTCAAGTATTTTGCCGATGATAGCTCTATACTTATAGAGGAGCTTATCATAGAGGACTATAGTTTCGGTTTTTTGCTACTTGATAGCGATGAGATAGAGACTATAGAAAAGATGTTGAGTGCAAATGCTGGGTTGAAGTTTGTCAAAGACGACGACCTGCGATACAAGATAACTATAGATGAGATAGAGCAAGCAAGTATCAAAGACAAAGCTGTCTCGCAAGTGGTAGAGACGATACGAAATCGTCTGGATCAGTTCGGACTAGCAGAACCATCGGTCACTAGACAAGGTCCTACTGATATATCTGTAGGACTGCCCGGTATCAAGACAGTTGAAGAGGAACAAAGAGCTAGAGAACTTATAGCCAAACCAGCACAGCTAGAGATGATGACTGTAGATGAACAAAGAGCTGACCAAGTATATACTATATCGCAAGAGGATGTCAAAAATTATGGCGATGTGATATTGCCATCATCAGATAGCAACGAGACAAAATATCTCCTAAAAGCTATACCTTTGCTTACTGGCTCACAGATCACCGATGCTTCTGTAGCATTTGACCAAAACAACCAACCCATCATAAACTTCAAGCTAGATGCCACAGGTGCTAGGATATTTGGAGACTTTACTGGCAAAAATGTAGGCGTGAGACTGGCTGTCGTGTTAGACGGCTTGGTATATTCTGCTCCTGTAATACGAGAGCGAATAGGTGGCGGTAGCGGACAGATAAGCGGCGGATTTACAGTCCATGAAGCTGGCAATGTAGCTATAGCTTTGCGAAGCGGAGCTTTGCAGGCTCCTGTGGTGTTGCTAGAGAAACGAAGTGTAGGACCTAGTCTAGGTGCTGATAGTGTCCGGTCATCTATACTAGCACTGCTAGTAGGGTTTATGCTAGTCATCGTGTTTATGGTGGTCTATTATGGATATGCAGGTATCATAGCAAATGTGGCACTTATAGCAAATATATTTATAATCATAGCGGTCATGGCTATGTTTGGGGCGACTTTGACACTGCCAGGTATGGCTGGTATCGTGCTGACGGTGGGTATGGCAGTAGATGCCAATGTTATCATAAACGAGAGGGTGAGAGAATTGCTAAAGACAGGCAACTCTATATCGTATAGTATAACTCACGGCTACAACAATGCCATGAGTGCTATACTCGATGCCAATATAACCACCTTGCTAGTAGCAGTGATACTATATGTATATGGCACAGGACCTATCAAAGGGTTTGCGGTAACTATATCTATAGGTATATTAGCTTCTATGCTCACAGCTATACTAGGCACTCATGGGATATATCATACTCTCATGCCAAATATGGCAAAAGCAAACAATTTAAGAAAATGGTTCGGGATAAAATAATGGAATTTTTTAAAAAATACAAAAGTTATGACTTTATGGGAAAAAGAAAGTTGTCGTTGTCGATATCTTTGGTGCTGGTGATTGGTTCGCTTGTTTTGTTGTCTACAAAGGGCTTGAACTTTGGTATAGACTTCACAGGTGGCACTACAGTCCAAGTCAAATATACTAGCGATGCTCCTATAGATAAGATACGAGCGAAACTGAGAGAACATAGTCAGTTTGACGGCACTATCGTGTCCTATTTTGGAGCAAATGACGAGGTCTCTATAAAGATACCTACAAGCACCAAAAATATATCAAACGACATAGGAGACGAAGTATCCAAAGCTTTAACTGACACAGGAAAGTTTGAGATACGAAAAGTAGATATGGTAGGACCAAAGGTAGGCGGAGAGCTACGAAACAAAGGTATCATGGCTATAGTGTTGTCTATATTTGTCATACTTTTGTATGTTTCGTGGCGATTTCAGTGGCGATTTGCTTTAGCTTCGGTGGTAGCTTTGGTGCATGATATATCTATAGCTATGGGAGCTCTATCGCTGTTTGCTATAGATGTCAATCTAGACATATTAGCAGCCATACTTACGATACTAGGATACTCTCTCAATGATACTATCATAGTATTTGATAGGATACGAGAGGGTATAGCAGGAGCGAAGACAGACAAGCTAGATGTAGTGATAAACGACAGTGTGTCTAGGACACTTACTAGGACTACACTCACATCGCTGACTACATTTTTCGTGGTATTTACCCTATATATGTTTGGTGGCGAGATCATCAGTGGCTTTAGCTTTACTTTGCTTGTAGGTATCATCGTAGGGACTTACTCTTCTATATTTGTAGCTTCTGCTATATTGATACAACTTAACTTCTCTATAACAAACTACAAAAAAATGCTAGCGATGAAACTCAAACAACAACAAGAAAAAGATAGATTGAGAGCCCAGTTCGAACAAGGCACTATATAGCAGTATGAGAAAAGCTCTATATAGTGGCACATTTGACCCTATAACTATAGGACATATAGATATCATCAAAGCATCACTCACGGTGTTTGATGAAGTTGTGGTCGCTGTGGCAGTCAGTCAAAACAAACACCCTATGTTTGACATAGATGACAGAGTCAAGATGGCGAAAAATGCTCTACAGAGTCTGCCAAATATCAAAGTAGTGGCATTTGACAATCTGCTAGTAGATTTAGCGTCGTCACTGGGTATCTCGCATATAATACGAGGGCTTCGGGCGGTGAGTGATTTTGAATACGAGTTTCAGATGGGATATGCAAACAACTCTCTAAACAAGGATTTACAGACTCTGTTTTTCATGCCAAAAGTTCAAAATGTTTTTATAAGCTCATCTATCATAAGAGAGCTTATACGGTTTGATGGTAAGTTCGAACACCTAGTTCCCAAAGAGATATCAAAGGATATTTATGCGATACATCGCCATAGAGGGAGTTGATACTTCTGGTAAATCTACACAGATAGATATGTTAAAGCAGAGATACCCACAAGCATATTTCACCCAAGAACCCGGCGGCACAAAACTAGGCAAGAGCATACGAGATATACTACTACACGAGCATATCAACTCTAGCTATGCTGAATTTTTTCTGTTTTTGAGCGATAGAGCAGAGCATATACACGACCTAAAACAACTCAAAAATGAGATAATCATCACAGACAGATCGCTCATAAGTGGCATAGCATATGCTGTCGATATAGATATAGAAAAAGCGGTCCAACTAAACAAGCTTAGCTGTGATGGGCTGTTGCCTACAAAAGTAATATTTCTAAAGTTAAGCAAAGATGAACTACAAAAAAGACTGGGCGAAAAATCCCATGACAGGATAGAACAACGAGGAGTGGAATATCTGCTACAAATTCAGGAAAATATATCAAAAGCCATAAAAATATTGGGTATAGACCATATAATCCTAGATGCTTCGCTAGACAAAGAGACCATCGCTAGAAAAATCCGAGAATATATAAATCTCGGCAAAATATCAAAAGATTGAGCTGACTTAAGAAATTTTTAGTATAATGATGAAGTTTTTTAGGAGATGCAGATGTTGATGAGTCTAATAGGTATATTTTTTATAATCATAGGGTGCTATCTATTGATAGAATTTATGATAAATAGTGATGATAGTTTCATGAAAGCAGAAGCAGATAGATATTTATTTAAATATAACGAAAAGCCAAAAGGCTGGAGCTCACAAGGTAGAGTTTATACAGAAGGTATTGCCCTTATAGAAAACAGAAAAACAAAGCAAAAAAAGTTTATAAGACAAGCAGAACTTTGCGATATTGGTCTGCTTGCATAACAAATGGTATGGGTGGATACCTACAAATCTAGGCTATATCAATTTTGACTTTATAGACAAAAAAAGCATAAAAAGAAATTATTCTAAATTTACTTACATTTACGATGAAAAAACCAACACAAAGCATATTTCGTCAAAAGAGATACAAATATTGTCTGATTCGTCCTATTTCTCACGACTATATAATAAAATCATAAACAAAGAAAAAGAGCATTTTCCAGATTTAAAAATAAAACTAACCAAAAAGAAAAATTCAATAAATGGCACTATTGATTTGCTATATAAAAACAGTATCCAATATCTTGTCACATTTAAAATACATACAGATGGCAAAACAAGGTTTAAGTTTACAAATATAGACAATATAGACAAAAAATTTCAAATAGATAATATAAAAACTATAAAACAATCAATTTTTGTGATATTGAAGTCAATTGTCCATGGAGACAATCACAAGCAAAAGATTGATATCGCTATAAAAATAACACACAAAAGCTTTAAACCACAAAAGATATTAGGCAACATGCTAACGCATATCAAGCTTATAGAAAGAAATGCTAAATTTTTAAAAGGTTGCAAAACTAAATTATATCAAAATATATCAATAGATGATGTTGCTGGATATATATCATATATGAAGACATTTGTTCTTTTATTTAAAATTAAAAGCTCATGTAATAGTTTAAAAATTGCAGATAATATAAAAGACAATCTACAATCAACGATAAACAAACGAATAAAAAGAGATACTTTACTAACACAATTTAAAACCACAGCATTGACAATAGTTGCTTTATTTATCGCCACAAACATACTTATAAATTCATTTTACAAAGATGGAGGTCAATTTTTACATTTAAATATTTTATCTATTTTATTTAGCAGAACAGATATATTTTATATGGTTGCATTAAGCTGGACTGTATTATATATTTATATTATCAAATGTGATTTGATAAGTTATATGTATGGTAGACAAAATGCAATATATAAGTTGTTGATATTTTCTATACCACAAAGTATTGTTGCTCTCATATTTATATTATTTGGAGCATATCTTTCGTTTGATCTTATCTCTCAAATACTAAGTGGATTGTTGTTTTGGTAGGCTTAAATATCGGCAATTTTTTAGCAGTTGCGTTTGGTGGGGCAGTGGGCGCTAGTATGCGATATGCTATAAATATTTATATGCTAAAAAACTACAGCCACCACATACCACTAGCGACTGTGGTCGTAAATCTGCTAGGTAGTTTTTTCGCTGGAGTGTTGTTTGCTGTGTTTGTCTATACAAATATATCAAACAGCTACAAGCTAATACTCATGACAGGTTTGCTAGGAAGTTTGACGACCTACTCTGCTTTTGCTATAGAGACTGTGCTACTAGTCAAGTCATCGTGGGAGTTGGCAGTTTTAAATATAGCCATAAATCTTTTTGGCTCACTTTTGCTAGCTTTCATAGGGTTTAAAGCTACAAATATATTGCTAGGAAACTAAAAAATTATAGTCAATATTTGCAAAAAAAATATATTAGCTTTGTAGCTATCTTGTCGGGAAAATATATTTTGTACACACAAACTAAACCTAAGATAATCAAAAATATAATAAATATAAGCAAAAACAATACTAAAATAGACTTAAAGTAAGTTTATTTGGATATAATAGCACACATTTATAAAAGGAGTGATTATGGCAAGAATTGTAGTGATGGGTGGCGGTGTTTCAGGACACACAGCCGCATCGTTTGCCGCTAAGTGGCTAGGCAAAAAGCACGAGGTAGTGGTGATAACACCAAACAAACTTTGGAATTGGATACCATCAAATATATGGGTAGGAGTAGGAGAGATGAGCAAAAAGGATGTTACATTTAATCTAGATCCTGTGTACAAAAAGGCAGGTATCGTATATCATCAAGCAAAAGCATTGTCTATACATCCACAGGGCAAAGATAGTTCGGATAAACCTTTTGTAACTATAGAGTCCACCAAAGGCGATGCAACTATAAGCGAGATTGAGTATGATTATCTGATCAACGCAACAGGACCCAAACTTAACTTTGGTGCAACTGAAGGTCTAGGTGAAGGCACTACTATAGGAGAACATACTGTCTCTGTATGCTCAGCTGATCATGCGGTGCATGCAAACCAAGAGCTACAAAAACTCATAGAAGTGATGAAAAACTCACCAGCAGATGCACCAAAAAAACAATTTTTGATAGGCACAGGACACGGTATGTGTACTTGTCAGGGCGCGGCATTTGAATATATTTTCAATGTTGAGCATACATTGAGACATGCAGGTGTGAGAAACAAAGCAGAGATGATATGGATATCAAACGAACAGTTTATCGGTGATTTTGGTATGGGTGCTATGCACCTAGATAGAGGCGGATATAGGACACACTCTAAAATTTTTACAGAATCAATATTTGCAGAGCGAGGGTTGAGATGGATAGTAGGAACACATGTAAACAAAGTAGAATCAGGCAAAGTTCATTATGAGATGCTTGACGGCACTATGCATGAACAAACATTTGATTTCGCTATGCTTATACCTCCATTTGCAGGTGTAGGACTAAAAGCTTATGCCAAAGATGGCAGTGATATTACAGATACTATCTTTGCAGCAAATGGTATGATGAAAGTAGATGCGGACTATACGGCGAAACCATTTGAAGAGTGGAGTGCAGATGACTGGCCAAGCACATTGCAAAATCCTACATATGAAAATATATTTGCATGTGGCATAGCATTTGCACCGCCACATCCTATATCTAAACCGATGAAATCGCCAAACGGCACTATGATAACACCGACACCACCAAGAACTGGTATGCCTAGTGCTATGATGGGAAAAGCGGTAGCAAACTCTATATGTGATATGATCAAAGGCAAATCCGACAAACCTACACACACAGCCAAAATGTCTGAGATGGGTGCTGCATGTGTAGCTAGCACAGGCAATGGTATGTTTAGTGGGTCAGCGGCTGCTATGACAGTATATCCTGTCGTGCCGGATTATGCAAAGTATCCAGACACAGGTAGAGACCAGTCGTTGACTACAGGTGAAGTTGGGCTAAGCGGACATTGGATCAAATACCTGCTTCATCTTGCATTTATATGGAAAGCAAAGATGAGACCATTTTGGTCAATAATACCAGAATAAGATGAAATATTTCATCTTTTATGATGAGAAATAAAACAAAAAGGACAAAAAATGATAGAAAAACAAGAGAATAGAAAAGCATATGAACAAGCATATTTCCCACCGATACCAAATAAGTTTACAAAATTTATGAGAAGTTGTATTTTGTGGCAGATAGTTAGATTTTTCAAATTTAACTTGATGATCACTAGATTGTTGATCAAATCACATCGCTAATACAAATCAAGCAAAATAAAAAGAGATAGCATATTTGCTATCTCTTTTTATAGGTAAATTTGAGGTCAGCCCCAATATCAAATAAAACTTAAAGCAATTTTGTATTATTATCAACAAGTTGCCAAACAAAGTTCCTAAAAGCTTTGTGACTACAGCAAGTAGTTGTGTCTCTTTGTCGTTATATTATCAAATAAGTAGTCAAAAAAGCAAAAGTAGATGCTACCATATGTGGAACACCATACAAAAATGCAGCAAATACCTTGACCAATATGCTTCTTTTGAACTTGATAACAAAGATGATCACAGACCCTACAAATGTAGTGATAAATATATACAACAAAGCATGGATTAACCCATATGATGGATCAAAAGAACTAAAAGCCAATATCAATGTGATAATATATGAGCCAAGACCAAACAGTCCTGCATTGTTTGATGTGTTGTAGTTTTCTAGCTTTTGACTAAGATCGTCTGTCTGTGCTTTTGAAGCTTTGTTTGCCTGTATTGCTCTGTGTTCAAAATACAAAAACACAGCCATAGTCAAAACCACACCCATAGGCACCATCGTAAATAATATATCCATATAGGACTCCTTGATAATAAATTTTGTTTATAATACCAAAATTTGCTTAATATAACTTTTGTCATAGCTTAAAAGGTAGCAAATTTATTTTAATACGATATAATATGCAAAAAATAGGATACAAATATGCTAACATTTAGCCAACTACTACTCAAGCTACAAACATATTGGAGCACACAAGGTTGTAATATATTGCAGCCATACGATATACCCAGTGGAGCTGGCACTTTCCATCCAGCTACAGTGCTGCGAACTTTGGACGACAAGCCGTGGAATGTAGCCTATGTAGCACCATGTCGCCGACCGACAGATGGACGATACGGCGAAAATCCAAACAGACTAGGAAGTTATTATCAGTTTCAAGTAGTTATGAAGCCAAGTCCAGCTGATATACAAGACCTATATCTAAAGTCGCTACAATACATAGGGCTTGACACAAAAAAGCACGACATACGATTTGTCGAGGACAACTGGGAGTCCCCTACTTTGGGTGCTTGGGGACTAGGCTGGGAAGTGTGGCTAGATGGTATGGAGATCACACAGTTTACATATTTTCAACAAGTAGGCGGTATAGCAGCCCAGCAAATACCAGCAGAGATAACCTATGGCACAGAGAGGTTGGCTATGTATCTACAAGGGGTTGACAATATATTTGATATAGTGTGGAGTACTCACGGCGATGTAAATACCACTTATGCCGATATTCATCTACAAGGAGAAAAGCAGTTTAGCAAATACAACTTTGAAGTAGCTTCTGTGGATATATTGTTTTCTCATTTTGACGATGCGGTTGCTGAGTGTGGAAACTGTATCAAACACTGCTTGGCTTTGCCTGCATATGACCAGTGCATGATAGCTTCACATATATTTAACACACTTGATGCCAGAAAAGCTATAAGTGTGACAAACCGCCAAAGCTACATACTGAAAATCCGTCAGCTATCAACTGCATGTGCCAAACTATACAAAGACGGTGTGTGATATGATATGCGAAGTATCAAACACTGCCAAGCTACCTACAACTCACGGCGAGTTTGTAGTCCAAGTGTTTAGACAAAAGGACAAAGAACATCTAGTCATAAAGACAGCAAAGCTACCAAAAGTTCCAAATGTGCGGATACATAGCGAGTGTCTCACAGGCGATGCTATATCTAGTATCAAATGCGACTGTCAAGCTCAACTAAACTTTGCTTTGGACTATATAAACACTCACGGCGGAGCGGTGATATATTTGCGACAAGAGGGCAGAGGTATAGGACTGTTCAACAAAGTCCAAGCATATGCTCTACAAGATGGCGGACTAGACACGGTCCAAGCAAACCATCAGCTGGGATTTGAGGACGATATGCGAGACTATGGTATAGTTGATTATATATTGGATTATTATGATATAAAGCAGATAAATTTGCTGACCAACAATCCACGAAAAATATCGGCAGTCAAAGTAGATATAGCACTCACCGTGCCTATACAGATGACTCCTACGGCACAAAACAGAGACTATCTAAACGTAAAAAAGATAAAATTGGGTCATATTTTATAGCTCATTTAAATTATCGTAAATATCTTTTATAGGGCGACTGGTTAGTTTCGCTAGTAGTTTCGCCTTTTGTTTTGGTGGCAAACTCAAGCTACTTATATCATCTATAGTTATAGGCTCGCCTGTGGATTTTGCAGCACCATCTATCACTACTATCCACTCGCCTTTTATGCTTGTCTTTTTCAATATCTCAAGCACTTCGTCAGCTTTGCCTACAAAAAACTGTTCATGAAGTTTGCTAAGCTCTTTGGCTACAAATATCTCTACTGTAGGGTTTAGGCTGTGGATAATCTCTAGCAAATCCACCACTCTTTTGGGTGATTCATACAAGACACTCACGAAGCCATCGTCTAGTATCGTTTGTAGTTGGACTTTTCTAGCGGTGTGTTTGTGTGGCAAAAACCCTACAAACAAAAACCGCTCTATATCAAAGCCACAAGCAGCCACCGCTACTATAGAAGCACTAGCTCCGGGTAAAACTTGATATTTTATATGGTGTTTTTGACAATACTTCACTAGCATTGCCCCCGGATCGCTGATACATGGAGTGCCTGCATCACTCATATATACGATATCTTTCTCAAAAAACTCGTCATCGAGATTGTCTAAAATATATTGTTCATTGTGGGAGTGCATACTTATAAATTGTTTTTGATTTATATCTATGTGGCAGACAAGCTTATCGTTGAGCAGTGTTATCAATCTTTTGGTAACTCTTGTATCTTCACACAACACAACTTCACAAATTTTAAGAAGCTTTATGGTTCTATATGTGATATCCTCGAGATTGCCTATAGGGGTGGGTAAAAAACTCAACACAAGACAAAACTTTGGTATATATTGTCTATGATGTGTTGATTTTTAAATAAGTTATAAATTTTATCTATTTCATATTGTATTTTTGTTTGAACTTGTCGATACGACCTGTAGCATCTACCATAGTTCGCTCACCAGTAAAAAACGGATGACAAGAGGAGCATACATCTATGTTCATGATCTCCTTGTTTGACTTGGTTTCAAAGCTGTTGCCACAAGCGCATGTGACCTTGCAAGCTACAAAGCCAGGGTGTATATCTTTTTTCATAATTGTCCTTTTTTGTTTATTTTATCGTTTTTTGCTTAAAGTATCTCAATAATCTTATTTCTATCTAAAATTTTATAACTTTTGGGTTTTCTGGATATAAAATATAAAAAGCATATAAATGACAAAAAAATGTTTATAATACTAGCACTAGCAGGCTCAATATAGGCAAAGCAATCGGTGCTAAAATACGATATAAGTTTCGGGATATTTTGGATATAGACACTATCACTTCCTATTTTGACAAAAATACAAACAGATATCACAGCTTATATCTTTGATATTGTCTATATCTCCATCATGCTCTATAAAATCATCTTTAAATCGTTTGACAGTAGTGCTATCTTTACCTGCCGTCACAAACAAGGTTCTTCGTTTTTTAATATCTACAAAAAAAGTAATATAAAACGCTACAAAACTATCAAGCTTTTATATACCTCAAGTTAGCGACAGCATACACAGCTATAGCTTTGCTTTGACCTACACTATCTAGCAGCTCGTTTGTAGTTGCTTTGATATTTATGCGGTTTGGCTTAGTGCCTAGCAGTTTTGCCATATGGTGTCTCATCTGGCTTTTATATGGCGATATTTTGGGTATTTGTGCTACTATCGTCATATCTATATTGACTATTTTATACCCTGTTTTTGTAGCGAACCCGACTATATGTTGTAGTAGTTTAGCCGAACTTATATTTTCATATTGTTTATCGGTATCTGGAAAAAAGTCGCCGATGTCCCCTGCTCCCATCGCTCCTAGCACGGCATCTATAACACTATGTATCGCTACATCGCCATCGCTATGTGCTAGTAGTCCATATTTTGTATCTAGTTTGACACCGCACAGATACATAGGTTTGTCATCGATAATCTTGTGTATGTCGTAGCCAAATCCTACCAGTGTTTTTTTGCTTGGGGCTTTGAGACACTTTTTGTCTTTGATATCTTTTTTGGTCGTGATCTTGTCGGACTTTTTGCTACCTTTTATATACAAAACAGTCCCGCCGTTTGCTTTTATAGCGGTGCTTTCGTCTGTGTATTGTTTGCCTTTTGATATAGCTTGTATCAGTTTGCTAGTGATTGATATTTGCGGAGTTTGTATTAGATGGGTTTTTTCTCTATCTATATAACTATTTTCATACATTAATGTATCGGTTATACCAAGAGTCGGCACCACACACACAGCATCTGTTCTATGTTTTAGTAAGTTTAGCACGACCTTTTTTGGCACACAGCATCTAGCCATATCTGTGATCATCACATATTTTGTCTCTATCTTTTTGATAGCATTTTGTATGGAGTTTTGTCTCGTGTCGCCTCCACAAACTATATCAAAATCTTGAGAAAAAGTTTTTTTATAATCCATCTCATCTTTGCTACTAGTTATGACTATCTTGTCAAATTTATAAATCTTTTGAAACCTTTTTGCTACATATAGCCACAGCGGTTCATCGCCTACTGCTATCCACTGTTTTTTGGGATTTTGACCAAATCTTGTAGAGTCTCCAGCACTTAAAATGACGAGCGATACATCACTTGCCATCTAATCCTGCTTTGATAAACTCATCTATGATAGGGCTAGGATACTCCAAACTACTGGTAAATTCTGGATGAAACTGCACCCCTACAAACCACTTGTGAGAGGGTATCTCCACCGCTTCAACTAGCTCTCCACTATGTGCCGATACTATCATACCTGCCTTTTGCAACCTATCTTTGTATGTAGGATTTACCTCATATCTGTGTCTGTGTCTTTCGCTTTGCTTTTTCTCTTTGTATGCTTTTGCTAGTATGGTGCCATCTTTTGCTGTGAAATCATATGCCCCCAACCGCATAGTGCCACCTAGTGGGCTTTTTGTAGTGCGAAACTGCTGGTCTCCTGTGGTGCTGATAAACTGCTCTATCAAGTATATTGCTGGTTCTTTTGTGCTTTCATCGAACTCTACAGATGTTGCATCTTTGACTCCTACTACATTTTGCAAATACTCCACTATAGCTAGTTGCATACCGAGACAGATGCCTAGATATGGTATGTCGTTTGTCCTAGCATATTTGATAGCCTCTATCTTGCCTTGTATACCCCTGTCGCCAAAACCACCAGCGACTAAAACACAATCACAATTTTTTAAGATATCTTTGGCACCAAGTTTTTCTATATCTTCGCTATCACACCATATTATCTGGACTTTGACACTATGTTTCGCTCCACTATGAGATATAGCTTCTAGTAGCGATTTGTAGGCTTCTTTGAGTTTGAGATATTTTCCTACAAATGCTAGTTTTAACTCTTGGCGTGGTTTGAGAAGATTGTTTACTAGCAAACTCCACTTTGTCATATCTGGTCTAGTTTTGTCAAGTTTAAAATGCTTCGCAAGTGGTTCAAATATGCCATCTTGCAAAAACTCCATAGGCACAGCATATATCGTTTTCGCATCTTTTGCCTGTATGACAGCATCTATAGGCACATCACAACTAAAGGCAAGTTTCTTTTTGAGCTGTTCTGGCAAGTTTTTTTCACAACGACACACTAGCATATGTGGCTGGATACCTATACGGCGAAGCTCTTGGACGCTGTGTTGTGTGGGTTTGGTCTTTAGCTCACCGGCCGCTTTGAGAAATGGCACAAGTGTCACATGGATATTCATAGTTTGGTGTCTATCATTTTCAAATATGATCTCTCGCACCGCTTCTAAAAACGGCGCACCCTCTATATCGCCTACAGTGCCACCTAACTCTACTATTAAAAACTCAAAACCTTTTGAAGCTTTGTATATCGCAGCTTTTATCTCATCTACTATATGTGGTATCACCTGTATCGTCTGTCCTAGATATTTGCCTTGTCGCTCTTTTTTGATGACGGCACTATATATCTGTCCTGTGGTTATGTTGTTTTTTTTGCCTAAGTTGGTGTTTAAAAACCTCTCATAATGCCCCAGATCAAGGTCAGTCTCCGCTCCATCATCTGTCACAAATACCTCTCCGTGTTCTAGCGGACTCATGGTTCCTGGATCTACGTTTAGATATGGGTCTATCTTGAGCATGGTAGTTTTGTAGCCACTATGTTTAAGTATAGTTGCCACAGATGCCGCTGTGATGCCTTTGCCTAAGCTGCTTAAAACTCCGCCTGTCACAAATATAATATTGCATTTGTTGTTCATGTATGATACCTTTTGTGTCATTTTATCTTTTTTTGTTGAAACTTTTATATTTTTTGGATATACTTACAAAAAGGAGAGAGATGAAAGCCACATATGTAGATGATTTTTGGGTCAATGCTATCAAGCCAGAAGTCGAGAAAATAGAAGCAAAGATAGGCAAACACGAGCCACTTTCACACCAAGATATCAACACACTACTACTAAAATCGCAGTTTAATCATATCAATCATCTAGATATGAGACTAGATGAAGTGGTAGCAGATGTATCAAGTTTGAAAGATGAATTTACAGGACTAAAAGGAGAATTTGCTGATTTGAGAAGTGATTTCAAAGAACTAAGAAGCGAATTTAAAGTTTTGAGAGCCGATATAGAGACTACTATCCAAAAGGCTCTAAACAAAAATATGGTAGTCCTCATAGGTATGATGGGCTTTTTCTTGACTCTATCCAAGTTTATAGACACTTTCGCCAAATAATTATCTAGCTTGAAGCACACACAGACACTAACCAAACTTCAACTTGATATCAAAACCGATATTATGAACCTAGTAGCCGACCAAAGCTTGTCATTAACTAGCAAAAACGCTTTGATGTTGCCACTTATCAAAAAAAGCAAACTCCTAGAGGACACTATAAAAAAGTTCAAATCGATAGACGATACTACACACGATGGAAGTTGTAGTGTCTCTTAGATACTTGTGGGCTGATTGGATTGTAGTCTGTGACGATGGACTAAATATCATAAAAGATGGCTTTATAATTTTTAACAAAACTATCGTAGCTGTAGGCAAAAAACAGGACACAGACAGGTTATATCCAGACCAAAAGTTTGAATATATGGGCATAAACTCTGTGTTGATACCCGGACTTATAAATACACACACCCACCTAGAGTTTGGAGCAAATACAAACACTTTGGCATATGGCGACTTTATGAAGTGGCTCTCTAGTGTCTTGATACACCGCGACAACCTACTACAAAAAGCAGACAAAAGCTTGATAGACCGACAGCTAAACGATATGCTAAGCAGTGGCACTACCTCTGTAGGAGCAGTTAGTTCATATGGACTTGACACAGTTTCGCTCTCAAATAGTCCTATAAACTCCGTCTGTTTTGTAGAGGTTATAGGTTCATCTATAGACCAAGTAGAAGAAAATTTCGCAAACTTTCAAGTTAAAATTCAACAAATTATTGAGTTGCCAAACATCACACCAGCAGTAGCCGTGCATAGTCCGTATGCTACACATCCACTACTTATAAAAAAGGTTTTGAGCTTCGCTAGAGAAAAAAACCTCGCAGTGCAGACACATTTTATGGAGTCAATTCACGAAAAAAAGTGGCTCAAAAATGGTTTAGGTGGTATGAAAGAGTTTTTTGCTAAGTTTTTAGGTCAAACCCAGCCTGTATCAAAAGCAAAAAAATTTTTAAACTCTTTTGATGATATAGCTCATATATCATATACTCACTGCTGTTATGCTAGCAAAAAACACAAAGAGACTATCGCTCTGCAAGACGGCTCGATAATCCATTGTGCTAAGTCAAACAGATTTTTGGGTTCAAAAACTTTTGATATAGATAGCTTCAAAGATATCGCCATAGGCACCGATGGGCTAAGCTCAAACGATAGTCTGGATATGTTTGATGAGCTTAAAACTGCTCTTTTTTTGCATCCATATATAGAGATAAATCGTCTGGCTTTTCGGTTGCTATATATGGCGACCAAAGGCGGAGCCGTGAGCTTGCATCTAAACACAGGGGAGCTAGTAGCCGGCAAAACAGCCGACATAGTATCGCTGACACTTATAGACAAACCTACCCCAGAAAATCTAGCGTTGTCTGTATTGCTTGACAAAAAACATATAAACCAAGTATTTATACAGGGCAAACTATGCTACAGCTAAACATAAACAAACAGCAAAAGCAGTTTTGTCTAAAGCTAGATATAACCATAGCAGACAAACAGCTAGTAGCCATAGGTGGCGATAGTGGCAGTGGCAAGACGACACTAGTCCGTGCTATAGCAGGTTTGGCGACAAGTGATAGCCGTATAGTTTATGGTGGCAATATATGGCAAGATGACAAAACATTTGTGCCACCTCAAAAAAGAGGCATAGGATATATGCCCCAAGATGGTGCTGTGTTTCCAAATATGACAGTGAGACAAAACTTGCTATATATCAAAAAAGATGAAGCCATGTGCGACAAGCTACTGGATATGGCAGATATATCTCACCTAAAAGAGACAGACACTAGAAGTTTAAGCGGAGGGCAACTCCAGCGAGTGGCTTTGTGTAGGGCATTTATGAGGAAACCAACCGTGCTACTACTAGATGAACCACTCAACAATCTACACAAAGTTATAAAAACCAAGCTCATAGATAGTATCAAAACTATGCATGACCAGTTTGGCTCTACGACTATATTTATATCGCACAATTTTGCACAGATACAGCATATTTGTGATAGATTTATAGTGCTGGATGACGGCAAGATCATAAAAGACAGCAAAACTTATGAAAATCCAAAGCTACAAGCCACTATCACAGATATAGACTACGAAGTCAATAAAATAGGGTGTGTAGTAGCAAAACAAGATATCAAAAAATTTGCCTTAAATCAAAAACTTGAGCTAAATTTAGCTAAATTTTGAAATTTGTGGGAAAAACATAAAATATTATGGTATAATACAAAAAAGGAGATATTATGAAAAATATTTTTATAGGATTGGTAGCGATACTATTTATGATAGGTTGTGGTAGTGGAAGCAGTGGCGATTCTAGTAGTGGAGGTAGCAGTAGCTCTGTTGCCAGTCATGGCTATAGTGATATAGTAGGTGATACACCACCAGCTTTGAATAATCTGGATAGAGGTTCGGTTATAAACTTTTACAACAACTTTTACAACAAAAGTGCCAATGATGCCGACTACCCAGTTAGAACCAATGCTAACAACTGTGACCCTGGTAAGCTTACATATGAGATACAGAAAAACACTCTAAATCGTATCAATTATTATCGCAAGATGGTAGGACTAGATGGCAATGTGGAGTTTAAAGCAGAGTACAATCAAAAAGCCCACAAAGCGGCACTAATAATGTCAGCAAACAGCAAGCTAACTCACCAACCGACCACAAGTGACAAATGCTACTCAAGCGATGGTTATGATGGTGCTAGTCATTCAAATATTTATCTAGGACGAGTCAATACTCATGCGATAGATGGCTATATTGTGGACCCAGGAGATAGCAACTTCGCAGTAGGACACAGACGATGGATACTACACACTCAAGCAAAAACCATGGGTCACGGTGCCACATGGAGCGATCCTGGCAGATTGGGTGATTCGCTATATGTATTTGGGACATCTGGTTCTGTAGCATCTGCCTCACAGCCAGCTTTTATAGCTTGGCCTAGTGCAGGGTATTTTCCAAAACAGTTCACAAACTGGGGTAATATAAGATGGTCGTTTAGTAAATCTCTAGCAAACTTCAAGGATGCTGTAGTTACTATAAAAAAAGGAGATGTCTTCATAACTCCAACTATCGTCATGAGAAGTGGTAGTGGATATAGCTATGGCGACAACTCTATAGTTTGGACCATGCCTAGCAGCGTTACATACAACGATGGAGACAAATACAATGTGACTGTCACAGTTCAAGGCGCAACTCATAAATACTGGGTAAAGATAGTAGATATACCTTAGGGTTTAAACTTTTCTTTGCTGTGTTTGGCTTTTTTGTAGTTTAAAAGTTTTTCTGCTTTTTGCTTCAGATTAGCCAGCTTTAGCAAAGCTGTTTTGCTCTCTTCAAAGTCATCGCCGTCTGTGTGGCTATCACATCGGCTTAAACACATGTTGACATACTCTAGCAACTTTACATGTGATGCTTTGTCAAGTCTGCTTGCCTCCACAGCACAGACTATGGCATAGTGGCTATCTACTTTTTGTTTGAACTTCTCTATATCAAACTGCTCGGCTTTTAACATTGACACGGTGGAGTTAAGAAACTTTTCAAGCACTCGTATATATTTGATACGATTTAGCTTCTCTTGTGTGAAGCTCATGAAACACCCTCTTGACCCAATCTATACAATGCAAAGTCGTATTTCACTGGGTCGCTTGAGTCAAACTTTCGCAAAGCATAGGTCAGCTCATACACTGCTTTTTGGTTGGGTGTATTTGTTTGTATTAGCTTTAGTTTTTTGCCTATGTTAAATGTATGTGTATCAAGTGGCATGAGTAGGTGCTTTTTGTCAAGCCCTCTCCACAAACCCATATCAAGATTATCATATCGCACCATCCATCGCAAAAATAGGTTCCATCTTTTGTAGGCACTAGTTTTTGATGTAGAGCTACCTACAAGGAACTCAAACCCACGAGAACTATAGGCGGTATAGGACTTGATAATTTTTATAAGATACTGGATACTATCTATAATATCGCCAGTTTTAGCAAAATTTTCTGTAAATAGTTTGTTTAACGATAAAGTTTTTTTCATCTGTGATAGCACCACAAACAAAGTTATAATATCTTGTGAATTTTGAAATCTATAATAACTTTTTTGTAAACATTTGGTGATAGTTGGCTCATCTTTGTCTAAAATATCAAAATCCAAACTATCCAAAAACTTCACTATTTGAGTCGCCTTGCCATATGCAAACAGAGCACAAACAAGTGAAATATATTCGCAGTTGTATCTACAAGCAACCATAAGTGGGTCTGGCTTATCGTATGATAATTCATATTTACTATCCCTTTGTGTGGCATATTTGTCCAATATATCTTTGATAATTTTCCTTTTTTTTATTATATCGTATTAAAATTAAGTTTTATTTGGTATTATTTCGCCACAAACAAAAAAAGGATAAATCATGGATACTACTATCCCACAACCGATATTTTATATATTTAAATGTGAACAAAGTTCACCACCCAATATGCCCAAGCCATCATGTGTCGATGACGACACTGCCGAACTGTTCAGCCATATGGCACAAACACTTATGCAAAAAGGTATCATGGGACCAGTGCAACCTATACGGACAAGTTGTCTAGGGCGATGCCAGCTGGGACCTGTGATGATGGTCGAACCTGGACACTATATGTATGTGAAGCTTACCAAAGAGAAGATAGACAAGATTATAGACCAGCATATCATCGGCAAAAAACCAGTAGTCGAGTATCTTATAGACCCAGAGTTTTGGGGCGAGCCTGTGGAGCTATAGTGCCATGAATATAGATATGCTATATAGCAAGATACACAGAGCAGTAGTAACAGATGCAAACTTACAATATATTGGGTCTGTGACTATAGATGAAGAGCTACTAAACAAAGCACAGCTCACAGAGGGTCAAAAGGTAGAGATAGTCAACATAAACAACGGAGAGCGATTTACTACATATGTGATAAAAGGCGACAAAGGCTCAAAAGATATATGTATAAACGGAGCCGCCTCACGGCTAGTGCAAGTAGGCGATAGAGTTATCATCATAGCATATGCTTCGTTTAGCAAAGATGAGCTAAAAGATTATAAACCAGTGGTGCTACAAGTAGATGAAAACAACTGTGTAGTAGGGTCGGCAGATGAGCTAACAGGAGGCATATATGTTTGACGGTCAAGACTTGAGCGGGATATTTGAAAAATTTCAGCAAATAGCAGACAACAACAAAGAGATAGTGGCAGATCAAGTTTTCAAAGCATCTGCTGGTGGTGGGCTAGTAGATATCAGCATAAACGGCAACAACGATATAATCGAACTAAACATAGACGATGAACTTCTAATTGACAAAGATAGTCTAAAGATATTTCTAATAAGTGTCATCAACGATGTCTTAAAACAAGCCGACACCAACAAACAAACCCAATCTATAAATATGTTTAACCAGATGACCAAACAAAAATGAGACACAACCACAGCAAACTTTTGGACAAGTTTGAGTCATATTTGCAAGCAAATGCTCCTAGCATAGAGACTGTCCATCCTACTTTTGATATAGCTTTGCAGACCATGACCAAAGCTGGTGCCAAACGTTTTCGCCCTATGCTTATGCTATCGGTGGTGCAAAGTTTAAACCCACTACTGCTACAAAATAGTTTAGCTGTTGCTTTAGGTATAGAGATATTTCATACCTATTCGCTCATCCACGATGACTTGCCATCTATGGACGATGCCAGTTTTCGCAGAGGAGTGGAGACTTTGCACGAGACTTACGATGAAGCTACAGCAGTGCTAGTAGGCGATGCTTTAAATACTCACAGCTTTTTTCTCATAGCCGATAGCTCTCTAGCTGACCGCACCAAGATAAATATCATAAAACAACTCAGCCTCGATGGCGGTATAAGCGGTATGATAATAGGACAAGCGGTTGATATATATTTTGAAAACAAAACCTTGAGTATAGATGAGCTAAAACTCCTACACACAAACAAAACTGCCAAACTCATAGCTAGTAGCCTAAAGATAGGTGCCATGATATGTGAGCTAGACGATTGTGCGACACAAACTTTGCACAACATTGGACTAGATATTGGGCTATTGTTTCAAATACAAGACGATATACTAGATATAACTTTGGACGACAAAAAGGCCGGCAAATCTACCAACAAAGACGAGTTTAAAAACAGTTTCGTCTCACTGATGGGACTAGACGGCGCTATAGACGAAGCAGACAAATTGGCAGACAAAATCATATCAAAGCTAGATATATTAGAACCAAACCTAAAAGATGGTTTGAACAATCTTTTGAAAGGTTATCTACATAGACACCATCTCTAAAGTCCAGTTTGTCACAGCGACCAACACAGACATAGGCAAGACAAAAGCATGTGAGATATTGATACAAAGATATTTTGACGATGGTTTAAAAGTAGCATACTTCAAGCCCATAGAGACAGGAGTAGTGGCACATAGTGGCGATGCTAGTGATATACTCAAGCTACTCCACAAGTTATATGGCGACAACTTAACTATAGAGGATATATCTGGATATAGATTTGCCCTGCCATCTGCCCCTATAGTAGCAAACAGACGAAACATAGATATAGATATCTCGTGGCTTTTGCACAAAACAGACAAGCTACTAGAGAGACACGATATAGTTTTAGTAGAGGGTGCCGGCGGACTAAAGACACCTATAAAAGATGATATATTTATGATAGATATCATCAAATATTTTCAAGATTATTTTGACAGTTTCGAAGCTCTCCTCATAGCACCATCCTATCTAGGATGCATAAGCGACACTTTGCTAAGCCTTGATTGTCTACAAAGTTATGACATAGACCACAGATGGCTAGTCAATCTATATGCAGACAAGGATCAGTTTGCTAAAATCACAAAGCCATTTTATGACAAATATTTTGGCACTATTAGCTATCTACAAGATATTTGATACTATTTATATAGCTAGTGTTTGAAAGGCGGTCGCTGTTTTTGTATGCTATATCATATGCCGTGCCATGCCCCACACTAGCTCGTGATATTTTATCGCCCAAAGATATATTGATAACCTCATCAAAGTAAAGTGCCTTAAGCGGTGCTAAACCTTGGTCGTGATAGATCGCTACAAATAGCTTGTAGTTTTGTCTGCTATGATATGTAAAAGCCACATCTGGCACCACGGGACCTGCGAAAAGCTCTCGTGCTAGCTGTCTGTTTGACTCCTCTATAGCATGAGCTATGACTATATCTTCGCTACCTATAGCTCCACCATCTCCGCTGTGTGGGTTTAGTCCTAGCACTGCTATGCTGTCATATTTGCCGTCTAATTTTTGGGACAATTGGCACAAAAAGTTTTTGATACGCTCTTTTTTGATACTCTTTGGCACATCTTTTATAGGTATATGGTCGGTATATAATGCCACAAACATATCA
>JAOZTH010000002.1:0-8123 GCA_029939245.1 Arcobacteraceae bacterium | reverse complement strand
GGGCTTTTGTATATCTAAAAGCCGACAAGCTTTGTTTAACATAATATCATTTATACAATATATTGGTCGGCAAAGTTTCGCTATGGTTTCGTGGGATTTTAGCACCAGTTCTATGCCTATGCCATTGATATCGCCTACAGATATGGCTATATTTTTTCTTTTGATATGATATCTTTCATCTGTTTGATAGCAGTTTGTAGCCCTACAAACACAGACCTAGCTACTATGCTTTGTCCTATGTTTAGCTCGTCTATATCTTTTATCTTGAGTATGTTTATGATATTTTGATAGTTCAATCCATGCCCTACTGCTATATGCATACCATAAAATTTCGCCAAATGGACACTAGCGGTGATATCTTTGAGCGACTTGTCTAAAAGTTTTTTTAATCTCTCTCGTGGAAGTTCAAGTGCAGCTATAGAGTCGCTTGAGTTTGCTAGTCCGCCGTATAACATAGCATATATGTTTGCATATCTGCCTGTGTGTAGTTCTATGTTTGATATGCCTAAACTTTGGACTATATCTATCATGTCCGTGTTGGGGTCTATAAACACAGACAAGGCTATGTCGTTTTTGTCAAACAAAACTTTCGCTTCTTTTATACCTTTTTGCAATGCTTTTATATCTAGCCCACCCTCTGTAGTCACTTCTGCTCTGTTTTCTGGCACCAGTGTCGCTATGTGTGGCTTGTGTGTCGCTACAAACTTCAGTATATCTTTATCCAAGCTACACTCCAGATTTATAGGCAAGTTGGTATGCGCTAATATATCCAACACATCTTTGTCTTTGATATGTCGTCTATCTTCTCGCAAGTGGATAGTTATCTGGTCAGCTCCCGCTGTCTTGCATGGTGGCAAGCTATCTAGGATATTTGGGTCGTTTATCTCTCTTGCCTCTCTCAACACCGCTATATGGTCTATATTTACACCTAGTTTCATCTGTTTTCTCCTTGCCAAAAATTATATAAGTTTAGCCAGTTTGTAGGATATGTGGCTACTGCCTTTTCATATGTTTTGATATATTGTCGCATAGCATTGCCTATGGCTTTGTCTTTGTCTATGTTATAGTCAAAGTTTATCTTTTGTCTTATCATCTTGTAGTTTTGTTTTTGTTTAAACACTACTAGATATACCATCAAACTTTTTTTAAGTCTATATGCTATCTCAAATGGTGCTTTGTTCCAATATGCTTTTGTCCCAAAAAACTCTAGCTGGACTTTTTGTCTATCGTTGTGTGGTCTGTCTGCCATCATCACTACTATATCATCGTCTAGCAGAGCATTTGATATGGTTATCATATTTACCAGTTCGCCATCTTTTATATCTATAATGTTGTGTTTGTTTTGTGATTTTAGGCTTTTTTCTATCTGTGATATACCACTTTTTATCTTTTCGCTCATCACTATATGTATCTTTTTGTCTGTTTTTATACTATTAGCCGACATAGCCCACCCACCAAAATGCGAAAATATCATGACACCACCACTATCAAAAAACTCTGTATCGTCATGGGTCCAACTATTCTCAAACTTATAGCTTTGTGGGTCCAGTCTAGATATAAATCTATCCGTAAAAGTAGTAGCAAATATAAACAGATGCCTAAAATACAATCCATAACTGTATTGTAAACCTATGTTTTGATAATATATTTTCAAGTTTTTTTTGACATCTTTTAGCATAAAAGAATACAAAAAAGTTATAAGATACAGCAAAGCATACAAAAAGTTATAACCCAGTATCCTATACAATATATATGCCAGTTTTATAGAAAAAGTGTTGCTTATCTGCTTAGCTTGTGCCACTAAACACTCCTTTGAGTTTTTTAAGCGGCAATATCCTCACATGAACCCACACTATAGCAAATGTATCTTTGAGTTTATGAAAGTGGCTCACTCTATGCTCAGCTCGTGGATAGTAGCAAGATATATCTGCTTGCTTTATCATAGCCCCAGTCTCACTATGTCGCACGATGACTTCCATCTCCCAGTCAAATCTACATGAAACTATATCTAAGTTCAATATGCTCAAAGGATACAGCCTATAACCACTAAGCGAATCTTGTATATCAAACCCTGTATCCCACGATGCCCAAAAGTTGCTAAACCATCTACCAAAACGACTACCAAACGGCACATGGTCTATATCGAAGTTTCTGTTGCCTATGATTATACTGCTTTTGTCTATCTTTGATAGTAGTTTATCTGCTTGGTCTGCTGGGTGTTGGCTATCGCCATCTATAGTCAATATATGTGTGAAACCTAGTTGCTGTGCTTTTGTAGCACCACTAGTTATAGCTCTGCCTTTGCCTATATTTTGCTCATGTGTGATGATATGTAGCTTGTCGTTTGGTCTTAAAATATCTTGAACTTTTTTGGAACTTCCGTCATCTACTACGATAGTCACAAATCCATGTTTCACAGTATCGTTTGCTACATCTTGTATAGTCGTAGGATTGTCAAAAGTAGGCACTACCACTGCTACTTTATATTTGTTCATATTTTGCCTTTGTAGTTTTTTTGCCGTCTGTTTTTATCTCAAATATAGTTATATGCCCTTGTGTTTTTATGTGATATACCACTATATCTAGTGGTTTTATAGTTTTGAGAAACTTTATGTAGTTTATCTTTTTTATCTTGTGGTTTAAGATATTTGCTATTATCTCAAGCTGTAAAAATCCTGCGACTATAGGGTTGGCAGGAAAATGAGCCAGAAAAAGCTGGTGCCTTTTGTCGCTAAATCTCACTGTGATTTGTGTGCTGTTTTGGTCTAAAATAGTATAAAAATCATCTATCATAACATATTTTACCCAAATAAAATAAATTTACGATAAAATACTATATGATAACCAAACAAAGCATAGAAAATCTCAAAAACTCCATAGATATAGTAGATACGGTATCATCGCACATACAGCTACGAAAGTCAGGAGCGAACTACAAAGCAAACTGTCCTTTCCACGATGAAAAGACCGCTAGCTTTGTAGTAAGTCCAGCAAAACAGATATATCACTGTTTTGGGTGTCAAGCCGGAGGCGATAGTATCAAGTTTGTTATGGAGATAGAAAAGCTAAACTACCCAGAAGCTTTGGAAAAACTAGCCGACCAAAACAATATCACTTTGGAATATGAGCAAAACGACTATAAAAAACAAGACACAAGCATAATGCAAAAACTCAACGACTATTATGTGAGACAACTTGACAGCAACCATACTGCCACACAATATCTCAAAGACAGGGGCATATGGCAGACAACTATAGAAAAATTTGCTATAGGATATGCCAGTAGCTCTGGTGATACTATAAATTTTTTGAAGACAAACATGTTAAATCTAAACGATGCCAGAGAGTTTGGAGTCGTGGATATATCCGATACTGGTATGTATGCTAGGCTAAACGATAGGATCATATTTCCTATCATGACAAACAGTGGCAAGATTTGTGGCTTTGGTGGTAGGACTGTCACAGGACATATGGCAAAATACATAAATTCCCCTCAGACAAAGCTGTTTAACAAGTCCAAGATATTGTATGGATACGACAAAGCGGCACAAGATATACACAAAAAAAAGCAGGTCATCATATCGGAGGGATATCTCGATGTTGTTATGCTTCATCAAGCCGGATGGACAAATACAGTTGCTACCATGGGTACTGCACTGACCAAAGAGCATCTGCCACTGTTGTCTCGTGGTGAGCCTGAAGTGTTGTTGGCATTTGATGGTGACAAAGCAGGTAGAGATGCTACTCTCAAAGCTAGTAGGCTTTTGGCACAAAATAGTTTCGATGGTTCTGTAGTGTTGTTTGGCGATGGTATAGACCCAGCGGACATGATAAAAGAGGGCAACATAAAAGAGCTAAACGATATATTTCTAAGCAAGATACCTTTTGTGAAGTTTATCATAGATGAGACTATAGCGACATATGATATCGCAAACCCATATCAAAAAAAGCAGTGCTTAGATGAACTTCTAATATTTTTGAAAACTCTCGATGATATCATAGCTCATGAATACAAGCCGTATCTATCTAGCAAACTAAATATCCAACCACAATATGTCCGACTAAACAACACACAACGAAAAAGAGAAAACGATATATCGTTAGTAGCCAAAGATATAGCAGAGCTATCTGTCATCAAAACTGCTATAAGTAGTGATGAGATGTTTGATATAGTAGTTGATAGCTTAAACGAAGATATGTTTGGCACACACAAGATGGAGTTTAATATGCTTTTTGATGACACCCAAAACCCAAAACTCATAGAGCTGGGCTTGACAGATAATATAAGCACATTAAGCACACAGGAGCTGGGCTTCCAGATAACTATGATGACTATAAAACATTACAAAACACAGCTAATACAGACAAAACAAGATATAAGTATGTCTTTTAAACAAAAAGCGATAAAAATAAAAGAACTACAAAAAAAAATCAAAGAGCTAGCTTGACAAAAAATATAAAAACAAAAGGCAGATATTGACAAAGATACAAAAAACCATATTTATAGGCGATACACACTACAACAGCGACAGAACCTCTCTTGTGTCGGTGCTAGAAACATTTATAAACCACGAAGCACAGACTATATTTTTGTGTGGAGATATATTTGACTTTTTAAGTGACGATATAGAGTATTTTAAACTACAAAACCAAGAACCGATAAGACTTATAAACAAACTATCAAAAACCAAAAATATCATATACCTAGAGGGCAACCACGACTTCAACCTGCGAGATATCTTTCCACAGTGCGAAGTCATATCCAGAGAAAATCAACCATATATATTTAACTTAAAAACCAAGACCATAGCTATATCTCACGGCGATATAGGCACTCCATTTTTATACAATATCTATACATATGTTATTAGAAATCGTGCTATCGGCAAACTTCTAAATATCTTAGATATAGGTGGTATTATATCAAAAATAGTCCAGAGAAATCTACAAGCTAAACTTATATGCAAACAGATGAAAAACTTCGGCAACTTTGCAAAAAAAAGATTGCTGTTTTATGAAAAGCACAAAGTAGATATTGTCATAGAAGCACACTATCATCAAGGCAAACGATATCAAAACTATATCAACTTGCCCGGATTTGTTTGTGATAAAACATATCTCACACAGGATGATGTGCTATGATATTGAGCAAAAAACTCACCAGTCTAGTAGGCAAGACAAATGCTAGATACGAGCTAGTCAAAGATGGCGACAAGATAGTTGTGGGCTTCAGTGGTGGCAAAGATTCTTTGAGCTTGATACATATTTTAAACCGTATGCAAAAAATCGCCCCATATAACTTCACTTTCGAAGCGGTTACTGTGTCGTATGGTATGGGCGAGAAGCTGGAGTTTTTGCAAGAGCATTGCCACAAACACGGCATAAAACACCACATCATAGGGACGAAGATATTTGATACAACCAAAGAAAAAATACGAAAAAACAGCTCGTTTTGTAGCTTCGTAAGTCGTATGAGGAGAGGGCATCTGTATAGCTATGCCGTGGACCACGGCTTCAACAAACTAGCTCTAGGTCATCATCTCGATGATGCTATGGAGAGCTTTTTTATGAATATGTTTTACAACGGCACCATGCGAACCATGCCACCTATCTATACAGCACAAAACAAACTTGAAGTCATAAGACCGCTCATATTTTGTCGTGAGAGACAGCTTGCAGGATTTGCCGCCGACAACGAAACACAGACTATCAGTGATGAAAACTGCCCAGCATTTAGAGTAGATATCAAGATGCCACATACCAGAGAAAAGACCAAACAACTTCTAGCCAAACTAGAGAGCGAAAACCCCAAGCTTTTTGTATCACTCAAAGCATCGTTTGCAAATATACAGACCGAGAGTTTTTTTGGTAAAGGTGCAGTTTGAGACGATCCAAAGCACCCAAGCCCTATAGCTCTTTGCATAAATAAAATTGAACCCTCTGATTAAATAACAGGCTCATAGCTTTTGAGATGGAAGTTTTCAAAGAAACTCTAATCAAATTTTGATATACTATCACAAAAGGATGAAAAATGAGCAACAACATAACGATATGTATGTAGATATACCAAAATGGTGGCGGAGAGATTGTCCAGCAAAAGATGATAAAAAGGCTAAAAGATAGAGTATATAGTAGATATGATAGATAGAAAAACAAAAAAATAGACATAACAAAATGCTCAAAAGAGTTGAGACAAATAGCGAAACATTGTAGGCAGTTTAGATTGTTTGGTTATAATCTATGAAAAACGAAAGGACAAGAAGTGGTAGATAGACGACAAACAGATACCAAATACACACACAAAGAGCTACAAATACCTAATAGTGTAGAAAATGGCAAACTAAAAACAGTGCCATATAACAATGGCAAGATAAAACAGATAGCAAGAGACACGATGCTAAACAACCAAGAAAAGATACGAAAGATAAATAGTGAAAAACAAAAGGGCAAGGTGTGATACATAAAAAAGATTTATCAGAAAGAGATATTTGCACAAAATATATTACACCATCGCTTCGAAAAGTTGGTTGGGATATTGACACTCAAATTAGAGAAGAGGTATCATTTACAGATGGCAAGATATATGTAAAAGGCAACAAAACTACTCGTGGTAAAAGAAAAAGAGCAGATTATATTTTATATTACAAGCCAAATATTCCTGTTGCTATCATTGAAGCCAAAAGCAACAAGCTATCAGTAGATGCAGGTATCCAACAAGGTATAGAATACTCAAATATTTTAGATATACCAGTCATTTTTAGTTCTAATGGTGATGGATTTTATGAACATGATAAAACACTCTCCAAAGGAAAAATAGAAAGAGAACTTTCCCTTGACAACTTTCCAACTCCTGATGAACTTTGGCAAATATATAAAATATATAAAAATATTGATACGATAGAAAAAGAAAAAGTAGTGGCAGAAGATTACTATTTTGATGGAAGCGGTAGAAGCCCAAGATACTATCAGCAAATTGCTATCAACAGAACGATTGAAGCTATAGCTAACGATCAAAAAAGAATACTACTCGTGATGGCTACTGGAACGGGAAAGACATACACAGCTTTTCAAATCATCTATAGACTTTGGAAAAGTGGCACCAAAAAGAGAATACTATTTTTAGCAGATAGAAATGCACTTATAGACCAAACAAAGAGAGGCGATTTTAGACACTTTAAAGACAAGATGACTGTGATAAGAAAAAAGAACATTGATAAATCTTATGAAATTTATCTGGCACTTTATCAAGGCTTGACAAATTATGATGAAGATACAGATGCTTATCGTGAATTTAGTAGAGATTTTTTTGATTTGATCATAATAGACGAAGCTCATCGTGGAAGTGCAGCAGAAGATAGTGCTTGGAGAGAGATTTTGGATTATTTTGGCAGTGCTACTCATATTGGCTTAACTGCCACACCAAAAGAAACAAAAGAGGTCTCAAACACAGAATATTTTGGTGAGGCTATATATACATACTCACTCAAACAAGGCATAGAAGATGGTTTTTTAGCTCCCTATAAAGTTCTACGGATTGGACTTAATGTTGATTTGGAGGGGTGGCGACCAGAAAAAAATAAAGTAGATATTTACGGTCAAGTGATAGAAGATAGAAAATATAACCGCAAAGACTACGACAAAAACTTAGTTATTTATGAAAGAAGTGAAACAGTTGCTAAAAAAATAACAGAATATCTTAAAAAACATAGTAGATATGATAAGACGATTGTATTTTGTATTGACATAGAACATGCACAAAGAATGAGAACAGCACTTGCAAACGAAAATTCAGACTTAATGGCAAAAAATAATAAATATATAATGCAAATAACAGGAGACAACGAAGAGGGGAAAAGAGAACTTGACAATTTTATAAATCCTGAAGAAACTTACCCAGTGATAGCAACAACCTCAAAACTCATGACGACAGGCATAGATGCTCAAACTTGTAAGCTTATCGTCCTTGATAGCAATATAGCTTCTATGACTGAATTTAAACAAATTATAGGTCGTGGAACTAGGATAAATGAAGAGTATGGGAAAACTTATTTTACTATTATGGATTTTAGAAATGTGACGGATTTATTTGCCGATCCTGATTTTGATGGAGAGCCAGTTAGAGT
>JAOZTH010000011.1:5426-29389 GCA_029939245.1 Arcobacteraceae bacterium | reverse complement strand
TAGTAGGTATCTTGGGACAATCATCATCTTTTGTGACACCTATGTTTATAATTTTTGTAGTTTCTGGTGCTTTCATCTCAAAATCATTAAATACCATTCTGCCTTTTTGGTATTTGGGAGACACTTGTATGTGCGTTTGAGTTTGTTTTATCCATATAGTCCAAGGAACATAAAAATAATCTATATCTGTCGTATCGTATGAATAAATACCATTTTCATCTGTTTTTTTTGTGACAAAGCCACCTTGACCCTCATCTGCTAACTTATTATTTCTAAAAAATACAGTTGTGTTTACAAGTGGTTTATCTATACAATGTGTATATTTGCTATCACCATCTAAATCCTCAAAAACCACACCTTTGATTTCTCCCTCTAATTTAATCAAATCCCAACCACTTTCTATATCATCAAGGCTTTCAATGTATTTTGATTCGTGTGTAGTTGGGTTGTGTACAGCTATTTTTGATTTTAGGTAATCTTCAGCTGGGTTGCATATTGGAATATTTCCTACAAACTCACGAGCCTCTGCTTCATCTATAGGAGTATCCACTCCCTTATCTCTAGCAAACTGGTGTGCTTGATCAAAATACCCACCGCAAAACTTCGCATCTGCTAGTCTGTCTTGAGTTGCATTCATCTTTTCATCTGTGATCTTCGCTAGTTCTCTAGCTAGTTCTATAGCATTTGTTGATTTGGCATTTAACTTGCTTCTGTCTATATTTGCTACTATATCTGCCATATCGCTAACAGCTGTGTCGCTTTTGAACCCAGATGCGATAGCTAGCATAACTTTCTCTGCTTTTTCGCTTACTTCTATGCTACTATCATCTACTGCTACTAGTATATCTACTGCCTTTTGCACTGCTAGAGCTTTGGCATATAGCTTTGTGTTGTTTGTAGCGATAGGATCGCTGGCTACTTCATCTTTTTGTATTCCAAATACTGTAGCAGTCCTATGTTCTGCTTCATCTTGCGAGATACCTGCTTTGCCATTGTCATATATACCATCGGCTACAGTCGTCACTGGTGTGACATTTACTTCGGTCTTGCCATATGCTTGGGCTTTTAACTTGCCGTTAAAATTTGTAGATGTGTCGGTATCTACTCCTCCATATACCACTACAGATGCTGTTTTGTAGTTGATATGTGCTTTATGTGAAGCTTTTAGCTCCAAAGTATACGAACCATCGGCTTTTGACAAAGCAAACGGCTCTGTAGATATAGTACATATACCATCATCGTCCAAGTCTAGACACACTGTCGCACCACTGATATAGCCGTCTATGGCTTTGCCAGTGATAGTCGTCTGCTCTACAGCTGGAGCTACACTATCTTGAGTTTCTGTGTTGATAGCATCACCACTCCCACTCCCACATGACACTAGGGTCAAACTTACAGCCATAGATATGGCAACAAATATCATAAAACTTTTAAAAATCGTTTTCATAATATTACCTCCTTTTTTTAAGATATTGTATTATATCATAATTTTGCTAAAAAGTCAAGCGAAATGATGAAAAAAAGCAAAATTTAGCAAAATTTGTGATATTTTATATAATCAGAGGGTTCAATTTTGATACAATACCACCAACAAGAGACAGACTAGAGACTGGTTTTCTAGTCTCTAGTAGCTAGTTACTAGCAAGGCACAAACGAGACATCCATGGGCTTTTAGCATATCTTGTGCCAAGCTATAGCTTGGCACAAGAGAACATGAAAATACTGCAAAATATAGATAGTCCGACAGTTGTTTGTCATGTATGCATTCTCGCAAGCAAAGAGCTTGGGAACGAGACACAAAGATGGATTGTTTTTATTTATCGTTTAGCAATTGGAAGTGGTGCTTTAGCACCGAAAAGATGAAAGATAGATTTGGTTTGGCGAGACTAAAGTCCCACTTCCGTCATGGTTCGGAAGTTAAGGCTTTAGTCTCTAGTAAACCAGTCTCAAGTAAGTTATCCGTTTCTCTTTTTCATGATATCTTCTGCTACATTTTTTGGCACTTCCATGTATTGGTCAAATATCATACTATATGTAGCACGACCTTGAGACATACTTCGTAAGTCTGTAGAGTATCCAAACATCTCTGCTAGTGGCACCAGTGCGATGACTAGTTTGACTCCAGCTCTGTCGTCCATAGACTGAACCTGACCTCGCCGTTTGTTGCAGTCGCCTATGACATCGCCCATATAATCCTCTGGGGTCTCTATCTCAACTCTCATCATAGGTTCTAGTATGCAAGCACCTGCTTCTTTTTGCCTACAACCTGCCTTGAATCCCATAGATGCAGCTAGTTTAAATGCCATCTCGTTGCTATCTACATCGTGGTATGAACCATCATATACAGTGATACGAATATCTACTAGAGGATAACCAGCTAGAACTCCGCCTTGCATAGTTTCCTTGCAGCCTTTTTCAACTGCTGGTATAAACTCTTTTGGTATCACTCCGCCTTTTATGGCATTGACAAACTCAAAGCCTTCGTCGTTTGTCTCCTCTTTTGTCATAGGTTCGATTTTCAAATATACATGACCGTATTGACCTCGTCCGCCTGATTGTTTGGCATATTTGTATTCTTGTTTGACACCATTTTTGATAGTCTCTCTGTATGCTACTTGTGGAGCTCCAACTTCAGCTTCTACACTAAACTCTCTTTTCATACGGTCAACCAATATCTCTAAGTGCAGTTCGCCCATACCAGATATGATAGTTTGTCCGCTCTCTTCGTCTGTAGCGACACGGAAGCTAGGGTCTTCTTGTGCTAGTTTACCTAAAGCTACACCCATCTTCTCTTGGTCGGCTTTGGTTTTTGGCTCTACTGCTACGGATATGACAGGCTCTGGAAACTCCATCCGCTCTAGCACTACCGGGTCTTTTTCTCCAGCTAATGTATCTCCTGTGACGGTTGACTTGAGTCCTACAACAGCACCTATCTCACCTGCATATAGTTCGCTGACCTCTTCTCGTTTGTTGGCATGCATTTTGAGTAGTCGTCCTATACGCTCTTTTTTCATCTTGGTAGAGTTATATACATATGTGCCAGACCGCAAGACTCCTCTGTATATCCTAGTAAATGTAAGCTGACCCACAAATGGATCGGTCATGATCTTAAATGCCAACCCAGCTACTTCGCCATCGTCTGTAGATGGCACTATGACAGACTCACCGTCTTGTGTTTCGCCTTTGATATCTTCAACTTCAAGTGGCGATGGTAGATATAGTGCTACTGCATCTAGTAGTGTCTGGACCCCTTTGTTTTTGAAAGCAGTGCCACAAGTCATAGGAGTGATAGCCATAGCTAGACAACCCTTTTTGAGACCTGCTATGATATCATCTTCACACAGATCGCTATCAGCAAAAAACTTCTCCATAAGCTCATCACTTGCTTCGGCGGCAGCTTCTACCATCTTTTCTCTGTATTCTTGGGCTTTTTCTAGCAGATTTGCTGGGATCTCTTCTACATGGTAGTTTGAACCCATGGCAGCATCTATATCCCACACTATAGCTTTCATCTTGACTAAGTCTATGACACCTGCGAACTCCTCTTCTGCTCCTATAGGTATCTGTATCGGCACTGCGTTTGATTTGAGTCGTTCGTTGACTTGTGATTCTACCATGAAAAAGTCAGCACCTGTCCTATCCATCTTGTTGACAAATATCATACGAGGCACTCTGTATTTGTTGGCTTGTCGCCATACAGTTTCGCTCTGTGGTTGCACTCCGCCTACTGAACAAAACACAGCTACAGCACCATCTAGCACTCGCATAGACCGCTCTACTTCTATGGTGAAATCCACATGCCCCGGTGTGTCTATGATGTTTATCATCAAGTCATCGTTTGTCTTTGGGTGTTTCCAGTGGCAAGTTGTAGCAGCCGATGTTATAGTGATGCCTCTCTCTTGTTCTTGTTCCATCCAGTCCATAGTCGCAGCACCATCGTGTACTTCGCCTATCTTATGCTCCACTCCTGTATAGAAAAGTATTCTCTCGGTTGTAGTGGTCTTGCCAGCATCTATGTGTGCGGCTATTCCTATGTTTCGTAGTCTGTTTAGTGGTGTTTTTCTTGCCATTTAGTTTCCTTTTTATTATAATAATTCATCACTACCAACGATAATGAGCAAATGCTTTGTTGGCTTCTGCCATCTTGTGTATATCTTCTTTTTTCTTAAATGCATTGCCTCTTTCGTTGGCTGCTTCAAAAAGTTCATTGGCTAGTCTCTCGTCCATAGTTCGTTCGTTTCGTTTTCTAGACGAATCTATAAGCCATCGTAGAGCTAAAGTCTGTCGTCTTTGGTCTCGAACTTCTACAGGTACTTGATATGTAGCTCCACCTACTCTACGGCTCTTGACTTCCAAAAGTGGCTTGACATTGTCTATCGCTTTTTCAAATAGCTCTATGCCCTTGTCTTCGCCTCTGTTGTCTAGGTTGATGATAGCACCATACATGATCTTCTGGGCTACACTTTTTTTGCCGTCTAACATGACTGCATTTATAAACTTCGTGACTATCTTGCTGCCATATATTGGGTCTGGCATAACTTCTCTGCTAGGAGCTTTTCTTCTTCTCATTTGCTTCTCCTATTTCTTTGGTTTTTTGGTGCCGTATTTACTTCTGGCAACTGTTCGCGATGCTACACCAGCGGTGTCCAAAGCTCCTCTGACTATGTGATACTTCACACCGGGTAGATCTTTGACTCGCCCGCCTCGCACTAGCACTATGCTGTGTTCTTGGAGGTTGTGTCCTTCGCCACCTATATATGATATCACTTCATATCCAGTAGTAAGTCTAACTTTGGCAACTTTTCTCAAAGCTGAGTTTGGTTTCTTTGGAGTTGTGGTATAAACTCTGGTGCATACTCCTCGCCGTTGGGGGCATGAGTTCAGTGCACGCGATTGTGATTTTTTCACAACTTTTTTTCGCTCTTTTCTTATGAGCTGATTGATCGTAGGCATATTTTTCCTTAAATTTGGTTTGTAACGATTGTATGAATATAGACATAAAGCATCGCTCAAGCTTCTCAAGACATATAGTCTCAATACTACCTAGTTTTAAGATGAACTTAAAAAAAGTATTGTATTTTATCCAATTAAACTTATACAAACTATATTTAAGACACAAATCACAAAATTACTCCAAAATATCACTTGAAACTTAAATTTTCAAACTAATTTGCAAACCAAAAGAAAGTTTAAGTTTTTTTTGTTATAATTGCAAACTTAATAAAAGGAGACGATATGAATAAAATGTTAAAAATAGTTTTAACTACTGGTGTGCTTATGGCACTGACATCTACTGTGGCATCTGCCAATGTAAGCAAGGGGCAGAAGCTTTTCATCAAAAAGCTCAAGCCTGACTGTGGGTTTGATGGTGCTGCTATGGCAAAAAAACACTCACAAGCCGAGTGGAAAGCTCTAGGCAATGGTGCCAAACTAGAAGCGGAGATCATAAAACAATGTCCAAAAGTAAAAGATGTGAAAGACAAATATCTTCCACACTTATATGACTTTTTCCATGAATATGCAAATGATTCTGGCAATGTTCCATCTTGTTAACATAAACTACACAAGATAACCCAAGGTCAAACACTTTTGTGTTTGACCTTTTTTTTATGGTTTTTTTGGCTTTTGGCTATTTTCTTTTGATCGGTCTTCTGTTTGTCATGGCTTTTGTCGTTTTTGAAGTTTTTGAAAGATTTTTTTCTATATTGTATAACTCATATCTTATCTGTTTGAAGTAGTTTGACTTTTTGCTAGAGTTTAGCTTAAATACCTCTTCTAACACTCTACAGCTTTGACATGCTCTTTTGAAGTTGGCTACTGCTATATCTTTGATATTTTCTCGTGTTAGCTCACTTTTGATACTCATCTTTGATACATCGCCTTGTATATCTCGTGCTTGTAGTAGCTTGTCGTAGTTGCCTATTTGACACTTGTGCCGTAGGTCTTTTAGTGCTTTTGTGGTGATTTTGTCATCTAAGATAAATCTAAATATATCTTCCACCACTCGCAGGGCTTCACTAAGCCTGTTGATATTTGCATCAACAAGCCTATAGATACCTTTGTTAGTCATCTGACCCCAATATACCAAATATTTGCAACAACGATATAAAAAGATTCAGAAAATCAAGATACAAAGATATCGCCGCTTCTATAGGAGTAGCATATGCTCCGCGGATTATTTGTTGTGTATCATACAATATAAAAGCACTAAACAGTATAGCCCCTACACTTGAGATGGCAAGCTGAAACATAGTAGACTGGGTGAAAATATTTATAACACTAGCTACTATCAACACGATAAGCGATATAAACAACATCTTGCCCATAGAACTGAAGTCTCGTTTGGTAGTCAGTGCAAACATAGATATACCACCAAATGCTACAGAGGTCATCACAAAACTTTGTGCTACTATACTACCGCCGTTTGGCATATTTAATATATTGACTAGTAGAGGTGCTAGCACCAATCCGCTCACAAATGTAAATGCAAAAAGCACTACTATATTTACTACTGGCTTCTCTTTTAACTTAAATGCTGCAAAAAGCAAAGCAAACTCAAGTATCACCAACCCCCAAAACCAACTTGATATAGTAGCAGCAAAGCCCAATCCTATATAAGCTCCTGTAGCTCCAGCTAGAAGTGAACCAGCGAAAAGCTGATAAGTGGTTCGCAAGAAGCTCATCATGTGTGATCTATCTACATATTGTATCCGCGGTGTTGTAGCGACTGCTGTCGCACTCATATTTCTATTTAACATATTTATCCTTTTTTGAAACTTATTTTATCATAACTTACTTAAAGTTATCAAAGATTGCAAAAATTTTGCAGTATTTGCAGTCCTTCGTCGTGTGATTTTTCTGGGTGGGGTTGCATACCATATATATTGTCACGACAAACAGCAGAGGCAAAACTGTAGCCATATATAGTCTCTCCTATGATATATGAGCTATCGCATACTACATGAAAAGAGTGCACGAAATAGAGATATGGGTCGGCAACTTTGTCGAAAAGTTTGTTTGTGTTTGTGATTATCTTGTTCCAGCCCATCTGTGGAACTTTGAGTTTGGTCTTTTTGAGTTTCTCTATGTCAAACTTCACTACCTCACCGGATATTAGTCCTAGACCTTTGGTATAGCCAAACTCGTCGCTACTGTCAAACAGTAGCTGCAATCCTAGACACACTCCAAATACAGGTTTGCCTGTGTTGGCAAACTGCTTGATGGCATCGTCCATACCGCACTGCTGCAGGTGTGCCATAGCATCTGCATATGCACCTACTCCGGGTAAGATGATTTTGTCGTAGTTTATCAAACTTTTTGGGTTTGATACCACTTGAGCTGTGACTCCTATCTTGTCACAAGCATTTTTCACACTAGACAGGTTGCCCATGTTGTAGTCGATTATAGCCAACAAAACTAAACTCTCAGACTAAAACTTGACACTCACACCGTAGAAAGCACCTTTGGTATCCATATCTAGATCCAAGTCATCTACTAGACTATCTGGTATGGTTATGTTTTGGATTCTATATCCTAAGTCTAGATTTACATCTACTAGGGTATTTGAAAATGGTAGCTTGTAGCTTAGCTTGAAACTGTTGTCAGATATCTTTGCTCCATCATATGATACAAACTTGGTAGTCGCATCTAGCTTGATAGGAGTAAATGGTATATCTAGTATGAAGTTAAGATATATCAAAGGCAATGTCTGGTCTATCTCGGCTTCATCACTAGCTCCTGGAACAGTGATACCAGCAATTTTTTGCTTCAACGATATAGTGCCATCATATTTTTTCGCATCAAGCCCCATATTTATATCAAGCACACCACCAGTAGCAAGAGATACAAAAGGTAAGCTCCAATACATGATGATATCTGTTTGATCCATATCTACAGTCATTTCTATATCACCGTTGAAATTTCTTCCAGCAAAACTACCCAATAAAATTTCGCCTTTGCCTACTATCTTATAATCAGTTTTTTCTATTCGGATATTTGGCAACACTGGCACAAAATGGTTGAAGTCCATATACATATATTTACCAGTATCCTTTTCAAAATCCATATCGTCAAACTTTATTTCAGACCCAGTAATAGCTCCATCACTATATGTGATATGTCCTCCCAAAGTAGGAGTCCAAGCTCCCACACCTAGCTCTAAGTCTATGCCACTTTTGGCAAATAGTGGTGCAGTTGATACACTCACAAACACGATCATCATCAAAAATTTTTTCATCTGTTATCCTTTTTTTTGTTATTATACCATAATATTATAATACTTGCCTTATTTTAGGCTTTTATGATACAATTTGTCATGACTTACCAAGATATCATAGATAAACACAGCTACACGCTAGAAAATATCACTCACACAGCACGAAAAGAGGTGCAGATACTTTTGTGCCATATTTTAAAAAAGGATATCACATATCTACACAAACATAGCGACCAAAAGTGCGATATAGTAGATGAGATTATGAGCTTAATAGACAAAAGAGCCACAGGCTACCCCATAGAATATATCACAAACGATGTGTGCTTTTATAGTGAGCAGTTTTTTATAAGCGACGGTGTGCTTGTGCCACGACCAGAGACAGAGCTACTAGTAGATGAGGCTATAAAGATACTGCGAGACATACCAAGCCCAACCGTGCTAGAGATAGGATGTGGCAGTGGTGTCGTATCTATAATGCTAGCCAAAATGATACCAAATATCACCATAACAGCTGTAGATATAAGCCAAAAAGCTATAGAAAATACACAAACAAACATAACACTACACAACCAAGGGGACAATATAAAGGTCATCAAAAGCGATTTGTATGAAAATATCTGCAACCAAAAGTTTGATATGGTAGTGTCAAATCCACCATATATACAAGCAGGAGCAAAACTTCACAAAAGCTTGTCTCATGAACCAGATACTGCTCTGTATGGCGGAGAGATAGGCGATGAACTACTCAAAAAGATTATCAAACAGTTTTTCACTCACGACACTAGATACTTGATATGTGAGATAGGCTACGACCAAAAAGATAGCTTGTCGCGATACTTTAAGAATTTTCCAGTAAAATGGTCGAAATTTTATAAAGACTTAGCCCACCACGATAGGGGCTTTGTATTGGAGAGACTATGATAAACGATATGCTAACACAACAAAAGCGACTAAACGATGAGACAAATGGACCAAACTGGGAGCTAGGGATAAACAAATATCAAAAAGAGATAAACTGGGCTAGATGTATATATATGGAGACAGCGGAGCTCATAGACTCGCTTCCGTGGAAACATTGGAAAAATATAAACCAAGAACCAGACATAAACAATGTCAAAGTAGAGCTTAGCGATATATGGCATTTTGTATTGAGTTTATTGCTTCAAGAGTGCAGTTTCAAAACATCATCGCGACTTATTCAAGACCATATGAGCTACGATGTAGCATCATCTTTTGAGAGCAAAAAAGTGCTAAACGATGCCGAGATTGTCATGAAAAAAGCTTTAGGTATAGCTATAGATGACAGGATAAGAGAAAAAGACCTAGTCAAACTTTTGGAAAGTTATTTTGAGCTTTGTGCTTCTTGTCAATACAGCATAAGCGATCTACATATCACATATCTAGCAAAAAACTGCTTAAACAAATTTCGTCAAGACCACGGATACAAAGAGGGTAAATATACCAAAACATGGAACGGCAAAGAAGATAACAAATATCTTATAGAGATAATAAAAACAAACAAAAATATAAAATTTGATGAGTTGTATGCTAAGTTAAAAGAGATTTACAACAAGCTGTAGTTCGCCTATAAATAACTGTAGGCAACCTCTAAAAACTTCTATGAACCTGATATTTAATCAGAGGGTTCAACTATACAATTTTGTTTTTGTTGTTGGTTATCATATCTTGTAAGGCATAACAAAGTGGCTTTGTATTTGTGTTGGTTGCAGATGATATAGGCATGATAAAATATGGCAGACTATCGTCTGTATCATCTATATCTTGAAAATAGTAGCTTAAGTTTTCTTGTGGTTTGTATAGTAGCTTTTTGCTTTTTGGAACTGCAAAAAACTTAAATATCTCTTTGGTTATATCTTCTAATTTTTCATCGTCTATTGTATCTATCTTGCTGATAACTACGGCGAAGCTGTTTTTTGACAGGGCTTTTGAGTATTTTTCTAGCTCTTTGTTTAGGGTTGCAAACTGTTCTAGCACAGGTATATAGTGTGATACATCTAGCATATATAGCACCGTCTTGGTTCGCTGGATATGTCTCAAAAACTCCAAGCCCAAGCCTCGCCCTACACTAGCACCCTCTATGATACCGGGTATATCTGCCATGACAAAGCTAGTGTATTCGCCACTTTTGACTACTCCTAGATTTGGTATCAAAGTTGTAAATTCGTAGTTGGCTATGTGTGGTTTGGCATTTGATACTGTGGATATAAGTGTGGATTTGCCGACATTTGGGAAGCCTACTAAACCTACATCGGCTATGAGCTTGAGCTCCAATCTGACAGATAGAGTTATAGCTTTTAGCCCTGGCTGGTGGTAGTGTGGTGTTTGATTTCTCGATGATTTGAAGTGATAGTTACCCAGACCACCTTTGCCACCTATGAGTAGCTTGATAATATCGCCATCATTTGTCAAGTCGTGTAGCAACTCTCCTGTGTCATCGTCAAATACTTGAGTCCCTGGTGGGACTTTGAGCACTAAGTCATCGCCACTTTTGCCAGAACATCTAGCTCCGCCACCTTGGATACCATCTTTTGCTTTGAGATGTTTTTTGCCTGCAAATGAACTTAAGGTATCTGTGTTGTTTGACACTAGCAACAGCAAGTCTCCGCCTTTGCCACCATCTCCACCATCTGGACCGCCTTTGACTACAAACTTCTCTTTCCTAAAAGAGGTGCAACCCTCTCCGCCTCTGCCAGAAGACAAAGAAAGCTTGACTATATCTACAAACATTTAATACTATAATCTAATAAACAGATATTTTTTTTCGTTTTCTGTCTTTGTTTTCAAACTTAACTTCACCATCTATGAGAGCATATATTGTGTGGTCTTTGCCTATGCCTACATTGTTGCCTGTATGAAACTTCGTGCCTCGTTGTCGCAAGATTATGTTGCCTGCTATCACTTTCTCTCCGCCAAATTTTTTGACTCCTAGTCTTCGTCCTGCTGAATCTCTGTTGTTATTGGTGGAACCTTGTCCTTTTTTGTGTGCCATATATTTTCCTTATGCTACTATTTTGCTGATCTGAATTTTGGTATAGCTTCGTCTGAAACCTCGTTTGAGTTTGCTATCTTTTCTTCGCCGTTTTTTGTATATTATGACTTTTTTGTCTCTGCCTTCGTTTAGCACTTTTGCTATGACTTTGCTATCTTTGACTGCAGAAGCTGTCTTGAGCTTGCCATCGTCTATAGCTATGATATCATCTATAGTGATCTCCTCTTTTGGTTCTTTGCTAAGTTTATCTACATCTAGTATGTCGCCCTCTTGGACTTTATACTGTTTTCCGCCACATTTTATAATCGCATACATATTTTGCCTTTAAATTTTTGTTATTTTATCTAAAAATATTTAAACTAAGCCAGATTTTCGTGATTTTGGCGATATTGTGACAAATAAACCACTGACTATGACCAGACAAATGCCGATATATATAGATATCGTAGGCCAATTATCACCTAGCGCAACCCCTATAGCTATAGAAAATATGATATTGCTATAGCTTATCGTGCCTACGATTCCGCCAGGTGCCATACTGTATGCTTTTGTCATATAGTATTGTGAGGCGGTGGCAAAAAGCCCGAGCCCAGCTATATATAGCCAAGAAATAGCAGACGGCATGACAAATGTGGCAAATATCCAGTCTAAATACCCAACTTCAAAATAGTTTGCTATTATCATAAGCATCAGTGGTCCAACTGTGCCTGTGACCATAAATGACAGCACTATGATTTTGTTGTCATAATAGTTTCTAAGCTCTCGTATAGATGTATAGGCAAGTCCGGCTAAAACTCCGCTAAATATACCCAGCATATCTGTTTTGCTTAGAGAGTATATATCAAACCCAGTGATAAACAGCACTCCTACAAACCCCACAGCTACACCAAACACGGCGAGCCTTGAGAGTTTTTCGTCTAAAAACATATATGTAAATATAGCAGTAAATATGGGTGAGATTTTGTTAAATGTTTGTGCTTCGGCTAAAGATATGTTTGCTATGTTGTAAAAATACATCAAAAGTGCAACAAATCCCACAAGTCCTCTAAAAAAAAGCAAAAATGGTCTGCCACCTTTTTGGGTTATGGGGTTTTTGTATATTGCAAAGGATATTAGTGCCACGCCTACGATATTGCGAAAAAACACAACCTCTACCGAACTCATATTTGAGGCTAAGAGTTTAGCAAATGCTCCAGTAAAAGCAAATAAAAATGATGAAAACAGCATATATTGCACTGCTTGTTTGGTTTCGCTAGTCAAGTAGTGTAGAGCTTATCCTCTCCAGCTTCTGACATCGCCTACATCTACATGAACAAATCGTGACCGTGGATAATAGCCCACTCCGCCTTTGTGTAGTAGCTTTGCTTGTTTTCTTACTTTGCTTAAGTGAACCTTGTCAATGTTTATATCTATAGCTTGACCTTTCATATGAAAGCTGTTTTTCGCTACTTTTCTGCTTCGTCGTCTAAGTTTCCTGTTTGATACTGGTGATCTATATGCCGATATTATATTGATATATGAGCCTGAGGAGTTGTTTGTTCGCTTTTTTATACTATATAGCAAATCCACCAATCTTTTGTCCATATTTGTGACTTCTCCAGTCCTGTGGTCTGCCATGATTTTGTTTATAGCACTCATAGATTGTTTGAGATATTTACCGTCTTGGTAATATATTATATCAAGTCTTTGAGATGTGTGTATGTTGTGTAGTTGTATTCTTCTAGATTCAGCAGTATCAATATCGCTAGACGCTGTGAAGTCCTGTGGCAAATCCTCATAACCTTCGTCTGTAATCTTGCCAAATATATCGTTTTGGATATCTTCGTTTATAGAGCTTGTGTTGCCAAATAGTTCCTGCGATAGCTCGGCATGTATATCATCGTCGTTTGCATACAGCCTAGTAGATGACAACCACCCCAAACCACAAAATGCTGTAGCCTTTTTGAGAAAGTTTCGTCTATTTTTAAGTTTTTTATTGTTCAAATTCATAAGTTTTACTCCTTATTTTATAAAATTTCCATTATTATATCATAATTTTTTTAAACTAACCTTAAGCGAAAAACGATAAAATATATAAAAAAGGTCAATATATGTCAAATAATTTTAACTTCAGCACTCTAAACGATGCTCAAATACAAGCAGTCAAGCACATAGATGGACCTATGCTTATACTTGCAGGCGCTGGTAGTGGCAAGACTTTGACCATCACTACTAGACTAGCATATCTGGTCTCTTTGGGTATATGTCCTAGCTCTATATTGACACTGACCTTTACAAACAAGGCCGCCACACAGATGAGAAACAGAGCATTGAGCCTCATAGATGATATATCTATACCGCCGCTTTTATGCACTTTTCATAAGTTTGGGTTGTTGTTTTTGAAGCTACACATAGACAAACTTGGACGAAAAAACAACTTTATGATCATAGACACAGACGACAAGAGACGGATATTGCGAAGTTTAGACAAAGATATAGATGCTAGACAGGTAGCTACAGATATATCAAAGTTTAAAAATAGTTTACAAACTATAGACGATGCTAAACTCCTGCGAGGACACGATAGTGCGACTACTGCTGTAGTATATGAACAATATGAAAACTATCTACAAAAAAACAACCTGGTTGATTTTGATGATTTGCTGCTTTTGCCATACAAAATACTCTCACAGTTTGATGATGTTGCTAGAGCTACAAGCGAAAAGTATCGTTATATCATGGTAGACGAATACCAAGATACAAACAAACTTCAGTTTAATCTTCTGGAAAAACTTCTAACTTCACACACAAATATATGTGTAGTAGGAGACGACGACCAAAGTATATACGAGTGGAGGGGTGCTACGATAGCAAATATCCTAAACTTCGATAAATATTTTGAAAACACAAAAATAGTAAAGCTACAAGAGAACTACCGCTCTACACATGAGATACTTAAATACGCCAACCAACTCATAGAACACAACCAAGACAGGCTAGGCAAGAAACTCATAGGCACAAAAGAAAAAGGCGACAAACCAAAGGTATATGAATCTATAGACGAACGGCTTGAGACACAAAAGATCATAAGAGATATCAACACACTAGTAGCTAGTGGCGAAAATCCCAACAACATAGCGATATTGTATAGAGTAAATGCACTAAGCCGACAGCTGGAAGATGGTCTAACCAAAGCTGGTATAGCATACAAACTCATAGGTGGTAAGAGATTTTATGAAAGGATGGAGATCAAGGACATAGTGGCGTATTTCAGGACTATAGTCCAGCCTACTGACAACTTTTCGTTTAAGAGGATAGCCAACACACCCAAACGAGGCATAGGCAAAGCTACTATAGATAAACTTGACACGATGTCCAAGCAGACAAACAGATCTATATTTGAGCTTCTAGATGACGAACAAAACGAAGATATGATAGCACTAATAGGCAAAAAAAACTACAGAACTCTCAAGCTGTTTGTAGCATCTATATTTGAACTACAAGAGATACTAGCAAATGCTAGGATGACTTTCGTAGATGCTATTGAAGATATGTTTGAGATACGAAAAAGCTACAAAGCTATGCCAGATGGCGAAGACAGAGTGGCAAATATAGATGAGTTTTATGCACTGACTAGAGACTATTTTTTAGAAGACTCAAGCCATGACATGGACAACTTTTTAAACAAGATATCACTTTCTATAGAAAGGGGCGAACTAGATGACGATGCTATATCGCTTTTGAGCATACACTCAAGCAAAGGTTTGGAATATGAACATATATTTGTAGTAGGACTTGAAGAGGGATTTTTCCCACTACCAAATGCCGATATACAAGAGGAGAGAAGGTTGGGATATGTAGCATTTACGAGGGCGAAAACTACTCTCACATTGAGTTTCGTGCACAACCGTTTCTACAAAGGTCGTAGAGCGATACTGAACAAAAGCAGATTTCTAAGTGAGAGCGGACTGATACAAGGAGGTCTGACTATACAAAAGTCAAAAAGTTTCAAAAAAGGCGATGCAGTCAAACACGAAGTGTTTGGTCTAGGTATCGTGGAGATAGCTAAGCTAGTAGGCAAATCATATAAGTTAAAGATAAACTTCGGCGGTATCAAAAGAGAGATACTCTCTGACTTTATCAAGCTGGTCTAGTCTCTACTCTAAACATAGTCATATATGGTAGTGGTGTGGGTAGTTTCATAGGATTTAAGTTGCCACTATGGACACTATCTAGCTCTCTGTCCTCTTTTGTGATAAGTTTTTTGAATTTGATATAGTAGATGCCATCTTTTTTGTATATCTTGCCTATATCGTTGTCTATCTCATCTATGATAGCATCTTTTGGGGCAAATATCTCCAGCTCGTCATCTGGATATATTTTGTATTTACACATAAAATATCTTTCGTCTTGGACTACAAACCCACACACTTCAAACCCTCCAGAGCTTAACGCATAGTCGTAGTTTTGGTCGCCTTGCTTTTCAAACGGCTTGTGTATCAAATATGCATCTGTGAAACCTCTGTTTTTGGTGGTGTTTAACTCTTTTTGATATTTATCTGCTTCAAATTTGTCGGTATAATAGTCATTTATGGCAGTTTTGTAGGTATTTGCTGTGACCGCTACATAGTAGGAGGACTTTGTGCGACCCTCTATCTTTAGGCTATCTACTGCACCGCTTTTCAGTATCTCGTCTATATGCGAACACAGGTTCATATCTTTGGCATTGAATATATATGTGCCTATATCTGGCTGCTCTTCTAGTCTAAAAAGTGTGCCATGGTCGTCATTTTGGGCATATAAAGTGTAGTTAAATCGGCAGTCATTTGCACAGCTTCCACGGTTTGGCACTCTACCCATCTGCACCGAGCTTACCAGACATCGCCCACTATATGCGAAACACATGGAACCGTGTACAAACACTTCTATGTGTAGTTTTGGAAGTTTTTGTTTGATATGTATTATATCACCTAAGCTTATCTCTCGTGCTACAATAATCCGCTCAACTCCCATATCGTAGTAAACTTTTGCATCTAGATAATTCATGACATTAGCTTGAGTTGATAGGTGTATCGGTATATCTGGTGCTAACTGTTTGCACAAAGCTACCACTCCTGGAGTGGCTACTATGAGCGCATCTGGCTCATATGAGGCGATTTTGATGATATGTTTTTTGAGAAGTTCTATTTGAGAGTTAAACGGAAAGCCATTTATCGTGACATAGATTTTTTTGCCTTTTTTGTGTGTATAATCTATGGCTTCTTTGAAACTTTCATATGTAAACTCCTTGCCACTTCTTATACGAAGTGAAAAGTGGCTCACCCCACCATATACAGCATCTGCTCCATAAGCTATAGCTATCTTGAGTTTTTCGAAGTTGCCAGCAGGGCATAGAAGTTCGGCTTTCACGATATTATCTTGAAAAATTCTGCTCTAGTTTTGCTGTTGGTTTGAAACAATCCATTGAGCGATGATGTGATAGTCCTAGATTTTTTCTGGACTCCTCTCATCTCCATACACATATGCCTGGCCTTTATCATCACGGCTACACCTTGTGGGTCTATAGTGTCGCTTATAGCATCGGCTATTTGCTTGGTCATCTGCTCTTGTATCTGTAGTCGTCTAGCAAATATATCTACCACACGAGGTATTTTCGATAGACCTACCACTTTGCCGTTTGGTATGTATGCTATATTTGCCGTGCCGATGATAGGCAACATATGATGCTCGCACATAGAATAAAATTCTATATCCTTTATGACTACCATCTGTTGGTTGTCTGTATCAAACATCGCTTGTGCTATGACATCTTTGGGGTTCATATCGTAGCCACTACACAAAAACTCCCAAGATTTCTGCACTCTTGCTGGTGTATCTTTGAGACCATCTCTGTCTATATCTTCGCCAATATATTTAAGTATATCTTCTACTGCTTTTTTCATATTTATCCTTATCTTATTATTGTGCCTAGTTCCCACACTGGCAAAAATATCGCCAACATCATAAATAACACAAACAAACCTATGACTATTATCAACACAGGCTCTATCACTGCCGATAGATTGTCTATATTTTTGCTCAATCTCTCTTCATATATGAAAGATATTTTGCCTATAGTTTCATCTATATCTCTGTTTAGTTGTGAAAATCCTACCAGTCTATACACAAATGGCTCAAAAAGTTTCGAGTTTTCAAACACATCGTATATGGAGTCACCTTTTTCTAGTCCAGCCAACATGATATCCAATCTTGATAAAATATAGCAGTTGGTCATAGTTTCTTTTGCTATTTGCAATGCTGTCGTAAACTTGTAGTTTGCCTTTAGCACAGACAACAACGACAAAAACAGCTTATATATCTCGATTTGATACAAAATTTTGCTTATAAATCCCATATGAAAAAGTTTTATCTTGTCAGCTAGTATGCGAAACTTTATATCTCTAGCCCTAGCTAGTTTATAACTAGACACCACGACAACACACAAGCCAACTCCCAAGCCCAAAACCGATAGAAAATGGGTCTTTAGCTTCAAAAACAGCACCGTAATATATGGCAAGTTTTCGCCAAATACAGAAAATATATACGAAAACTTCGGCAAAACTACTACAAACAAAAACACAGCACTGACTACCAGCATAAATGCCAGCATGATAGGGTATCGAAATTTTGCCTGTATTGTCTCTCTTATATCTTTGCTCTTTTTCAATATTGTGTTCAGATTTGATACTATATTTGCTATATTGTCCGCACTATCGGCTAACTTCATAAACGACACTATATCTTGATTTATATGGTATCTTGTGCTTTGAAATACTGCTGATATATTTTCGCCTTTTTGTAAGTGTGTCAAAAATTCGCCCAAAAATATATGCTCGTTTGTACCGGATTTGTATGTATCTTGTAGCAGTGCTATAGCTTCATCTATCTTGATATTTGCTCGTAGTAGCACGTCTAGATTGTCTATTATCTCGTCTATATTTTTGATAGACTTTTTTAGTTTTGTCAGCTGAAACCTGTTTTTGACCTGTATGTTTATGATATTTTTTGGATACTTCTCGTGTGATTGTAGGGCTTTTTCATCTGTAGCCCATATACTTATCTTTTGTGTTTTTGTGTTTTTGATATAAGTTATGGTATAGTTATACAACGACGATGCCACGAGCTATAAGCTCTTTTGTCTTTTGTGTTATAGTCTTGTAGCGACCTTTTAGCTTTTTGGTTAGTTTGGTTTTTTGATAATTTTTTTCTATATATCTTTTGAGCTTTTCATCTACAAACAGACTCTCGCTTATCATCACTCTGTCTTTGAACCCTGCAAAATCGCAACTAGGACAGCCACTAGTTTGACACTCTTGGCAAACCTTTTTGCTAAGCTTTTGTGATATTATCAGTCTCAAAGATGAGCTTATCATATATGGCATAGCCTTTAGATCAACAGCTCGCACGATAGTATCTATAGCATCGTTTGTATGCATAGTTGTCAGCACCAGATGACCCGTCAGCGATGCTGTGATAGCCAGTCGGAGCGACACTTCGTCTCGTATCTCTCCTACCATGATTATATCTGGGTCTTGTCGCAAGATATTTCTAAGTATATTTTCAAACCCTAGCCCTACTTCATCGTTGACTTGTATTTGCACTATATTGTCTATCTTGTATTCTACGGGGTCTTCTATGGTGACTATCTTTTTGTTTGATCTGTTTAGATAGTTTAGCATAGCATATAGTGATGTAGTCTTGCCCGAACCAGTAGCTCCAGTGACTATGACTAGTCCGCTTTTTTGGTTTAAGATATCTTTGATATTTTCTATATTTTCAAAACCTAACCTGTCTATATTATAATCCATATTGTCTTGTCTGTGTATCCTCATGACTATAGACTCACCATAGATATTTGGCACAAACGAACACCGCAGATCTAGTTCTAGTCCTTGTGCGACTATAGCAAACGACCCGTCCTGTGGAGTTCTAGTATTTGATATATTTAGTCCTGCTTTTAACTTGACGACCGATGATATAGCTGTGATTATCTTGCTATTTAGTCGTAGCAGATCGACTAACTCACCATCTACTCTGTATCGTATAGAGCAGTTGTGTTGTTGTGATTGGATATGGATATCGCTAGAGTTTTTGGATACTGCTATGGCTAATATCTTTGTGATGATATTTTCTATATATTTGTCTGTGTTTTGTTTTGAGTGGTTCAAAAACTTTGTGGCAGTGTCGTATATATCTTGCTTGTGTTTTATATTTGCTAGACTCTTTTGTATCTGTGTGTCGTCATATATCTCGTATTTGATAGGCTTGCCAAATACCGCTTGTAGCTCCTCTTTTGCCACTTTCTTGCTACATCCAACTGCCACAAAAAGTTTCTCCTCACAGATAGGCAACAAACTATTTGCTATCAAAAACTCTATATCAAACTTTTTTGATAGACCTATATCTACTATCTTATCTATCATCTTGAGTTACTTTGACTATGATTTGTGTGTCTTTTAGCACAAAGATGACTTGGGTTTTGGCTATTTGTAGTATTTTGTAACCTTGACAATCGTCATCTCTTTTATACCACTTGTCGCCTATCAGCACTTCACCGCTGACTATGGCTTTGATAGTTGGTGCTATGTTTAGCTGTTGTTTGATCTGTGCTGTTGCTTCGTTTTTGTTTAGATACAGTGCTAGTAAAACTATAGCGAGTATGACAAATATGATATATGTTTGACTATATTTTATATGGTTTAGTTTTTGTAGTTTTTTATGATTTTTGTGGTCTTGTTTTAGTTTGACCATATCATTTTGGCGGACTTGTATCGTGTCGTATATATCTATGTTTTGTTGTGTTAGAAACTCTTTTATGGTGTCAGTGGTAGTCGCTGTGTCTTTGATATACACATGGGCAAAACTCCCACTCACAAAGAGCGATATATAGTCATCTGTCACAAAGAGATAGTTTTTTCGTCTGTTTAGGTTTTTTGCATCATACAACAATCCACACAAAAGTGGCTCAAATATCGTAGCAGATATACGAGGTTTTTTGGTCTTGTATATTTGATATATTTTCAAAACTTCACAATAAATATAAAAATATACACAATCTTTTGTCATAGAGGTCTGTGATTTTAGATTTGTCTCTAGGAACTTTTTGATATTTTTTGTGGGTATTTTCTCATCACAAGATATTTGAAATATCTCAAAACTTCCCACAGGACGAATATGTGGTTTAAACATATCCAAACTGTTTGAGATTTTCTGTAGATTTGGTCCAGCCTTTTTTGACTACTACTTTTAGGTCGGTATATACCTTTTTGCCACATAACTTTTCTATCTTTTTTCTAGCACTTATGCCTATGCGTTTGATAGTCGTCGCCTTGCTACCTATGAGCATGCCTTTTTGCGATGTGCTGTCTGCTATGATAGAAGCACAGACTATCTCGCTGTGTGTTTTTGACTTGACTTGTGTCACTAATACATCTGTCTCATATGGTATCTCGTCGCTTAAGTTTTCAAATACCGCTTCTCGTATTAGCTCTTTGTATATCTCTTTTGTGTTTTGGTTTGTCAGTATATCTTCATCAAACAAAAACGGATGCACCGGCAGATATTTTATAACTTCATCTAAAACTATGTGCTGTTTTTTGCCCTTTTTTATAGATATAGGCACGATATTTTTGTAGCTACCTTCAAACTTTTTGTATAGATTTATCTGTGTTAGTATCTCACCGGGGGTTAGGAAGTCTGTCTTGGTCAGCACTACTATGTGTGGTGTGTTTTTGACATTTTTAAGCAAAAACTCCTTGTAGTTTAACACGCTATCAGTGATAGGAGCTAAAAACAGTATCACATCACAGTCACCTATAGCACTCATCGCTTCTTGGAGCATAAATTTGTTTAGTAGCTTTTCTCGTTCATGTAGTCCGGGAGTATCCACAAAGATTATCTGCGATGGCTCCGGCTCGTCTGGTGAGTGATGCAAGGCTATCATATTTAACCGTTTTCTCGTGGCATTTGCTTTGTGTGATACCATCGCTATTTTTTCACCTATCAGCCAGTTTAGTAGCGAACTTTTACCAGCATTTGGTCGTCCTACTACTGCTACAAATCCGCATTTGGTTTGTGTGCTATTTTCACTTTTTGGCATATTTTTTCTTTTTGGGACTTTGCTGTATATACTCTTTTGTCTGCTCCAAGTTCAACTCTTCTAGCTCTTCTCGCGATAGCTTTTTTGGCAGTTTATAGTTCTTTTTTTTGTGTTTGATGTAGTATCCGTATCTGCCGTCCAATATCTGTATATCATCATCTACAAACTCTTTGACCAGAGCTTGAGCTTTTGCTTTGTCTTGTTCTGCTATGATATGCATTGCTCTGTCTAGCGATATAGTGTATGGGTCGTCATCTTTTATGTTGTAGTAGTTTGAACCTACTTGCACATATGGACCAAATCTACCTATGTTTACTTTGATATCCTTGTCGCTACTATCTACTCCCAAAGTCCGTGGCAGTTGTAGTAGCACCAAAGCTTGATCCAAAGTTATCTTGTCTACTGACATACCCTTGGGCAACGATGCAAACTTTGGTTTGATCTCTTTGCCGTTTTCGTCTGTGTCCTCTTTTTTTCCTAGCTGGACATATGGACCAAATCTACCTGTATTTGTAGATATTTGTTTGCCTGTCTTTGGGTCATCGCCTAGCACTCGGCTATCGTTGAACTTCGCACGAGGGGCATTTGCCTCTTTGTCCTCTATATTTTTGGCAAACGGTTCATAAAACTCTCGCAAAACTTCCTGCCATGTTATCTTGCCATTTGCCACCAGGTCGAAACTCTCTTCTACTTTGGCAGTGAAACCAGTATCTACAATGTTGGCAAAATGCTCCACCAAAAACCCATCGACTACCTCACCTATGGGGGCTGGCTTGAGCTTTTTGTCATCTGTTTTTATCACATATTCTCTTTGTTGAATAGTCGATATAGTAGGAGCATAAGTAGATGGACGACCAATTCCCAGAGCTTCTAGCTTTTTGACCAAACTAGCTTCGGTGTATCTACTAGGCGGCTTGGTAAATTTCTGCACTGTATCCAAAGTTTCACAAGTCAGCTCGGCAGATTTTTCAACCTTTGGCAAAAACACATCGGCATTTGACTTGTCGTTGTCAAACATATACACAGCCATATAGCCATCAAATACTACAGCTTTGCCTTTGGCTTGAAACTCGTATTGAGACTTTTCTCCAGCAGTTATCTTGTATGTGGTGTTGGCTATAGTAGCTTCACACATCTGTGTCGCCATGGTTCGCTTCCATATCAGGCTATATAGCCTAAACTCGTTTGGGTCTAGATAACTTTTAATATCTTTTGGAAAAAGAGCCATATTGACAGGTCGTATAGCTTCGTGGGCTTCTTGAGCTCCTTTGGTCTTGGACTTATAAACTCTGGGTGCTTTTATGTTGTAGTCACTACCAAATACCGAAGTGATAGCCTCGTTTGTCGCAGATATGGCAGTAGCCGACAAACTCACACTATCTGTCCTCATATATGTGATAAGTCCTCCTGTATGGTTTGGTATATTTATGCTTCCTTCGTATAGTTTTTGACTTATAACCATAGTTTGTTTGACAGAAAATCCTAGCTTGGTGCTGGCATCTTGTTGTAAAGTAGAAGTGGTATATGGTGCAGATGGGTGGCTTTTGGTTTGTTTTTGTTCTATGCTTTGGACTATGTATTTGGAGCTATCACACGAGAGTTTTATCTGCACGACTTGTGTTTCGTTGGTGACTTTTTGAGCTTTGCCATCTATCTTTGCTAGCACCGCTTCAAATTTTGGCTGTATAAAATTTGCCGTGATAGTCCAAAACTCCTCTGGCACAAATGCTCGGCGTTCGTTTTCTTTGTCTACTATTATCCGCACGGCGACACTTTGAACTCTACCGGCACTCAAACCATATCGCACCTTTTTCCATATCAGTGGCGATAACTTGTAGCCTACTGCTCGGTCTAGTATCCGTCTGGCTTGTTGGGCATCTACTAGGTTTTGGTCTATATCTCTAGGGTTTTTTATAGCGTGGAGAATGGCTGGCTTGGTTATCTCGTGAAATACTATTCGTTTGATAGGATTTTTCTCACACTTCAAAGCAGGTATCAAGTGCCATGCTATAGCCTCGCCCTCTCTGTCCTCATCCGCTGCTAGATATATGACGGTCTCTTTGGTGATTTGGGATTTGAGCTCTTTTATGATCTTGGTTTTGTCACGACTTACTTGGTATTTTGGTTTGAAGTTGTCATCTGGATCGAACCCTAAGTTTGACTTAGGCAGGTCTCGCACATGCCCCATAGATGCTAGGACTTTGTAGTCGCGCCCTAGAAACTTCGATATAGTTCTGGCTTTTGCTGGTGATTCTACTATGACTAAGTTTTTCATATATTAAGCAGATACTTCATATTTGATTTTTTTGTATCTGTTTTCAAGCTTTGCTATTTTATCTTTTAGATTTTGTTCTATTTTATCTATCTTTTGTATCAAATTTTGTTCTATTTTATCGATCTTTTTGTTGATATCCGTTATATCACATCTGACATATTCTTTGGTCGCCATCACTCTAGCATTGTCAAGTATAAGCCGTATAATATCAACCTGAGTTAAGCTACCATTTTCAAAATTTTTGTATATATCTTTTTCCATACTTTTGCCTTTTTTTGGTTATTATATCACAATAAGATTAAAATACCCCCAACCAAACAAAAATGCCGATAAAATATCAGAAACT
>JAOZTH010000011.1:4221-5326 GCA_029939245.1 Arcobacteraceae bacterium | reverse complement strand
AATAAGATTAAAATACCCCCAACCAAACAAAAATGCCGATAAAATATCAGAAACTAAACTTATCTATACAGCTATTTTCTGTGTCTAGTTTCCAGTCGGCTAAGTCTGTCACGAAGTAGCTCATATCTACGTTGTAAGTTTTTTTGTGCCATCTTTTGGTAGGCACAAACTGCCACTGTGTGCCGTCGTCATCTGTCCTCCAGCTACCAAGATGGTCTAGCTTGATATTTCTAGTCATCATCCAGTAGTCCATAGGTTCGCTAAATCTCAACACAAGTGGTTGCATAGTTTCTTTTGTAGGTATTTTTATATCTTTTTTTGTGATACAAGGCTTGGTCATATCTCGTTTTGTCGCTGTGAAACTATAGCTATATGGCTCGATCTTACGACCATAGATATCTTTGAGCTTGTCGTTTAAAGTTATCTTGTAGCTTTTGCCATCGTAAAATGCCGGCTGTTTGCCGTGGCTTGGATTTTTGCCACCGTGTAGCAAACCGCTAGGGTGGATTATGATGGACAATCTGGTGCCGTCTGCATTCCACTTGGGTCGTTTTTCACCTCGCATAATCTCTTTGTCGCCCTCATAAACTTTGATAAAATTATCCATCTTTGGGTCTCTTTGCATAGGAACAGAAAAAACATATGTAAAAAACTTCGTATTCATAGGTATCTTTGTCTCTTTTGGATAAAACTCTTGGACTTTTGGTGTAGTATATGGCACAACCAAAGGCAATGCGTGAAACTTTTTGTCTATAGTTTTGGTGTCTGTCTTGTGTGTAGCTACCCAGCTAAACTCAGGATTTAGATGATTTGTCGGGGTGAAAACCAGCTGGGGCTTTGTAGGGCTAAGCCTGATATGCAACACTCCAGACAAAAAGTGTTTAGCTTGTTTGCCATCTGCTATCATCTTGACATTTAGTATCTTTTGTGCTTTGGCTTTGTCTAAAACAAGATATTCATCTACGATATTTTTCAACACTTTATCCGATATAGCTACCGACACTTGTGGTTTTTGTGGGTTTTGGTAGTCTATTTTTATCTCATTGTTGGCATAGAGACTATTGATAGCTATAAAAAATAGCACAAATAGTGGTCCAAATTTTTT
>JAOZTH010000011.1:0-4121 GCA_029939245.1 Arcobacteraceae bacterium | reverse complement strand
AAACGAATATCCCGGAGCACAACTTGTAACCCCCATAAGTCTTTTGCTAGCTCCCACTGTGCCATATACCATCTTGTCAAGTGGTGCTTGTGTTTCATATGCTCCAGCTGCTGACCAGTTTGATTTAAACATTGCAGTCTTTTTTTCAGCTGTTGTGCCGTTGTGAGTAAACGGAGCAGAAATTTTGGCTACTGCTTTGTTACCGTCTGCTCCATCGTTAAGTGAGACAAATAAAGTGCCATCGCCATAGGTCATATCGCTAACAGCACCAAAATTAGCATTTGAATATGACATCTCGACATAATCCACCGCGGATAAATCCAGTTGTGTGATGCTCGCTCCGTTGTTTTTGACTACCATGATAGCTTTATTTGCTCCACCTGATACTAAAATATAAACCTCTTTGGATATAGGGTTTACGGACATATTTTCAAATGTCGGTGCTGTTCCATATACTGTTTGGATAGCGGTGTGGATATTTGCCACCGAAGTTATAGTGTTTGCCACAGCATCGGCAGGGTCGCTAGGTATATCGATAGCATACAGTTTGTTGTCTGTAGTTGCTATGACCAAAGCCACGTTATCGGTGCCACTAGCTATAGTGAAGTTGTCTATGCCGGTTGCAAACGGCTGTCCGTTTTGTGCATTTTTTAGTAAACTTCCTGTGATGACAGTCTCATCAGCTGTTTCATCGCCACCACCACTGCTACTATTGCCTCCGCTCATGATAGAACCTTCACCTTTTTGGTCGCAACCTATTATAGACAAACCTATCAACAACACCAAACATATTTTATAAATTTTTTTCATATTTTTCGCCTTTTTGTATTATATCATAATCTTTCTTAATATAACTCAAAATAGGACGAATTTATATAAATTTATCGATTTTTCTATAATTTTTCAGTTTTCTTCGCTCAAAAATCCCAACACCACCAAAGCCTTGACTATCTTGTGATACACTGGCACAGCAGACTTAGATGCATAGTAGTTGTGGCTATTGTTTGTGTGAAATCCGGGTTCTCTCACTGTCACTCCTATGGTATATTTGTTGTGATTGTCATTTGCAAACCCAAAAAACGAACTGTTGTAGCTCTTTGTATATTTTCCAGACCTTGGTATGCTAGCTGTGCCTGTCTTGCCACCTATTTGGATATTTTTCATATATGTGTTTTGACCTGTGCCACTTTGCACTACATCTATAAGTATATCTTTTATATGATTTGCCACTGCTTTGTCCAAAACCCTGGCTGGTTTTTTATTTTGTATCTCTATCTTTTCGTCGTCTATCTTTATATAGTCTACTATCTTTGGAGTAGTCATAAGTCCGCCGTTGTTGAAAACTGTGTAGGCTTTGAGTATCTGGATAAATGTCGTAGTGATACCGTGTCCATATGAGTCTGTAGCTTTAAATATATTGTCCACACCTGCTTTTTCGCCCATAGAGTATTGTCGCAAACTATGTATCAAGCCCTTTTGTTCAAATGCCACATCTATGCCAGTTTTTGTAGCAAAGCCAAACTTCTTGTAACCATCTAAAAACTGTTTGCCTGTAAGTCGTTGAGCTAATATAAGTGTGCCTATATTGCTAGAATGCACCAGTATATCTCGCACAGTGAGCTCCTTTTTGTCAAACTTGTGGTCATCTGTGATAGTGTGTTTGCCTATCTTGTATCTGCCTTGACCGAAGCTACCAAACAGATTTTTGATAGATCTGTTGTGGGCTTTGATCTTTTCGCCCTTTTTTATCAGTCTGTTTTGAAGCACCCACGATATAGATATGGGCTTCATGACACTCCCGGGCTCAAAAGCATATGAAACCGCATTTAGTGCTAGATGTCCTGCTCGTATTTTGTCTCGTTTTATATTCTGTGGGTTGTAGCGGTTTGACGAAGCCAGGCTCAATATCTCGCCTGTATCACTTCGCATGACCGATACTATTATCTCTTTTGCTCCTAGCTTTTTTTTGTAGAAGTCTATGATCTTTTCTATATTTTTCTGTAGTCGCAAAGGTATCGTCAAGTGAAGTTGTGCTCCGTTTGATGCATATATTTGTCTAGTAGCATCGTTTAGCACGATATTTGAGAGCAAATCTCTCTCGCCTTTTAAAACACCGTTTTTATATGCAGAGAGATATTTTTGATACTGTTGTTCTAACCCTTTGTAGCCTTTGACTCTGGTGATGTTTTTTTTGGTTTCGTATTTTTTGGTATATCCTAGTAGTGGAGCAAACGAGTTGCCATATGGATAGACTCGTTTTTCGCCTGTTACTTTTATATCTAGTCCTATTATGAGCTTATGTCCCCTTATCTTTGTAGGTTTAAACACTCCAAGTCGCAAAAGTTTTCTGCCAAGTTGTTTGAGATGCACTGCCTTTTTTGCTCCTATGTTATACGATAGCACCATAGTGCCTGTCTTGCCGGCTTTTATGTTTTTTTTGATTTTTGATTTTATAGTTCTTTGATCTATACCGCTATATATAGAAAAAAGTTTGGCAAACAACGACAGCTTGTCTTTGTCTAGGCATTTTAAAAATATCGTAGCCTTGTATAGCTTGATACTTTTGCTTAGCACAAAGCTATCTTTGCTGATAATCTCGCCCCTCACTGCTATATCTGTGTTTTTGATAAACAATGACGGCAACCGTCTGTCGCTGTTTATCTCACCAACAGATGACATAAATATGACAAAAAGCATCGCTAGTATAAACAACACGAGTAGTAGAAGCTTCTTGGTTCTGTTTTGTCTAGTGGCTAGTTTGCTCAACTTTTATATCCTTTGGGTATAATTTTATCAAAAAAAATTTAATTTAACTAGGATTTGATATTGGAAAATGAAAAAAACTTTGATTTTGTGCTTTTTTATGTCGCTTGTGCCTTGGTCGGCATATCTGTGATATTTAGCTATTCTTTGTCTGTGTATGCTATAGAATATCTAGGTTTTGGTCAGTTTCACTTTTTTATAAGAGAACTACTATTTGGAGTGCTAGGTATATTGATCATGTATAGGCTGGCCATGATAGATGCCGACAAATATTTTGACCGTATCGGCACATGGTTGTTTGTGTTTATGTTTATGGTCATAGCTATCATGCCATTTTTACCTGAGTCTCTTGTCACACAGACTTTGGGTGCGAAACGATGGATACGGCTGTTTGGATTTTCTATAGCTCCTGTGGAGTTTTTCAAAGTAGGATTTGCCTATTTTTTGGCTAGGTCGTTCAACAAAAACTTACTATCCAAACACAAATACCTTCGCCTGGGCGATGAGATGAAGCTTTTTATACCATATTTTTTGCTATTTTTGCTACTCATTCCTATCATCGCTCTAGCACAAAAAGATTTTGGACAACTAGTGGTGCTACTGGTGCTGACATTTGTCATGCTCATGTTTGCAAACAGAAGCTACAGGATATTTCTGTTTTTGGGTATATTTGGTATAGTCACGATGATATCGCTCATACTTATAGCTCCACATAGACTAAACAGGATTTATGGCTGGTGGAGTATGGTTCAAGACAGTATCCTATCGTTTATGCCGACATTTATATCCACCGCTTTGACTATAGAGGACTATCCAGAACCATATCAAGTAGGACACTCTATCAATGCTATATTTCACGGAGGGTATTTTGGAGTGGGTTTGAGCGATGGTATATTGAAGATGGGATTTTTGAGTGAAGTTCATACTGACTTTGTGCTAGCAGGTATAGCCGAAGAGGTAGGTATAGTTGGACTGTTTTTAATCATGTCGCTTTTGCTGTTTTTGGTTCAAAGAGTTCTTCGTATATCTCGTATGATAGACGACCCCAAATACCATCTGTTTACTTTGGGGGTTGGGCTACTTATCGCTGTGCCACTGCTCATAAACTTTGGTGGCATCACTGGTATCATACCTATCAAAGGTATAGCGGTGCCGTTTTTGAGCTATGGGGGTAGCTCTATGATCAGTATGTGCATAGCCGTAGGGCTGGTGCTGTCTGTTAGCAACAAGCTAAAACCACGAGACAAAGATGAGTCGTATTAGATGATTGAACTCTCTGATTATGTCTCGTTTCCATCGTCCCCGATGTGAACGAGTCAGGTGTTAAGTTGGAAGTTGGAAGTGTTAAGTGTTAAGTT
>JAOZTH010000010.1:15469-29554 GCA_029939245.1 Arcobacteraceae bacterium | reverse complement strand
CCCTAATAATGTCCCTAATAATGTCCCTATAAATGTCCCTAATAATGTCCCTAATGATGTCCATAAAAAACGGCTAAATAATATACTGAAACTTATCAAAAAAGACCACAACGCAACAGTAACACTGATAGCATTTATGTTGGGTGTGGCAGACAAAACAATCAAAAGAGATATCACAAATCTAAAAAATGATGGCAAGATAAAAAGAGTAGGAAGCTCTAGAAAAGGACACTGGGAAATAACTGATGAAATTTAACGATAAGCTGGTATTAAACTCCTATTTGCTGTCATTGTTTGCGGTTGATACTCTTCAAGATTTGGCAAAAGAGCTAAAAGATAGTAGGCTAGAAGAGCTTGATACAAACGACAACTCACTTTTCTATCACTCTCTTAAAGACAAGCTGATAAGCACAAATAAAACTATAAGCGATGATAAGCTTTTGCAGTATGATGAAAATATTGTGAGACATACCAAATCTATGGGACGAGATATTAGGTGGAAATATTTTCAATACCTATCGCTACTATTTGTAGAGATATATCTAGACAAATATTTTGAAAACAAAGAGCAACTTCTAGCAGACCTAAATATACATCTGGATAGATTCAATGATGACAAAGAGACAAAAGATAAGCTAGAGCCATACTGTGAGACCGACTTAAATAAACTTGCCTTGTATAGTGCTACAGGTAGTGGCAAGACACTTTTGATGCATATAAATTTGTCGCAGTTCAACCACTATGCAAAAGGCAAGATAAATATAAAAAAAGCTATACTTATAACTCCAAACGAAGGATTGTCTAGCCAACACATAGCAGAGTTTAAAGCATCCAAGATAGAAGCTGGAGTATTTGACAAGGACAAAAGTAGTTCTCTCATAAATAGCGATATAGAGGTCATAGAGATAACCAAGATCGCAGATGAAAGTGGCGACAAGACAGTAGCTGTAGATAGCTTCGAAGAAAACAATCTTGTCTTTATAGATGAAGGACACCGCGGTAGTAGTGGAGACAGATGGAAAACCAACAGAGACAAGCTAAGCAAAAAAGGCTTCGCTTTTGAATACTCTGCCACATTTGCTCAAGCTATAAACAGTAGCACAGGCACAAAGAAAAAGATACTAGAAAACGAATATGCCAAGTCGATAGTATTTGACTATAGTTATAGGTATTTTTACAACGATGGCTACGGCAAGGATTGGACTATATTAAATCTCGGTGTAGATAGTGATGATACAAAACAAACCTACCTGACTGCCTCTCTTTTGAGCTTTTATCAACAGACAAAGATATATCAAAGCGACAAAATATCAAAAAAGTATATGATAGAGAAGCCACTCATGGTGTTTGTGGGTGCTAGTGTAAATGCTGTAAGAACACAAAGCCACAGACAAGTGTCCGATGTGGTAGATGTGTTGTTGTTTATAGATGAGTTTATCAAAAACACAGACCAAAGTATAGCCAGTATAGAAAAGATTATAAGCCTAGACAGTGGGCTACAGACGAGCGGTGGTGCAGATATATTTGACGATAAGTTTGGGTTTATAAACGATCTGAAGCTAGATGCCACACAGATATATGACGATATGCGAAAAGTGATATTTAACACCTCAAGCGGTAGCCTACACATAGAAAATCTCAAAGGTGTAGGCGGAGAGATAGCACTGAAGATAGGACAAAACAGCTATTTTGGTGTCATCAATGTAGGAGACAGCGACAAGCTAGTCAAGATGTGCAAATCCGCTGGTATGACTGTGAGTAGCAGAGAGTTTTCTAGTTCGTTGTTTGATACCATAAACGACACAGCATCAAGCTTAAACATACTTATAGGTTCAAAAAAGTTTAGCGAAGGCTGGAGTAGCTGGAGAGTATCTACGATGGGGCTTATAAATATAGGCAAAAAGGAAGGCTCACAGATTATCCAATTATTTGGACGAGGTGTCCGACTTAAAGGTTATGATTTTTGCCTCAAACGAAGCGGAGCGATCGGTGGCAAAGAGCTAGAGAAAAAATACCAAGCTATAGAGACATTGAATATATTTGGACTAAAAGCCGACTATATGAGGGCATTTCGGGATTATCTCAAAGAAGAAGGTGTACCAACAGATGAGAAAGTGCATATAGAGTTGCCGTTGAAATACGATGATAGCTACAAAGAGAAAAAACTCAAAATCCTAGATCTAAAAAATGGCAAAAACTTCAAAAAAGATGTCAAGCTAGAGCTGAAATACAGCGACACAAAAGCTATAACCAAAAAAGTAATCCACGATCTATACAGACAAGTAGATATGTTAAATAGCAAAAACAAAACACAATATAAACATAAGTTAAACAGTGAAATACTCCAAAAAGAGCATATGAGCTTCATAGATATAGACCGTCTATATCTCATACTTTTGCAATACAAAGAAGAAAAAAGATGGAGCAATCTAGCTATATCCAAAGCAGATATAAAAGACCTAATAGACAAAGATGATTGGTACCAACTAAATATCCCAAAAAAAGATATGGAGATAAATAGTTTTGAGGATATTGTCAAGTTTGAAACCATAGTAGCCACGATGCTAAAAAAATATATGAAAGCTTTTTATGAATACAACAGAAACATATGGCAAAACAAACACTTGATATATAGAGAGTTTGGTACACAAAAAGACAAAGCAAATTTGATAAAAAACTATACCGTGACAGTAGAAGCAAATGAAAAAGAACTCATAGAGACATTGCTACATCTAAAAAAAGACCTAGAAGCCGACAAACAAATAGCTTCAAACAATTCAAACAGCTTGAAAGTTTTTTGTTTTGATAGGCATATTTACAATCCTTTGGTATATAAGCATGACAAAATGACAACAATGTCTATAGTCCCTGTGCATCTAAATGATGGCGAAAAGGATTTTGTAGAAGATTTGGACAAATACTTGAAAGGTCAAGATACCAAATATCATGATACAGAGATATATTTGTTGAGAAATCAAAGCAAGACAGGTATAGGGTTTTTTACAGAAGATGGTATCTATTATCCGGATTTTATCATGTGGATAGTCAAAGATACCAAGCAATTTATCACATTTATAGACCCTAAAGGTTTGATAAATATAAATACAAAAAACAACTCCAAAATCAATCTATCAAAAAGTATAAAAGATATAGAGACAAATCTAGCCTGTGAAAATATAGTGCTGAACTCATTTATAGTATCAGTTACTCCATACGGCATGATAAGATGGACTCAAGACACATTGGACAAAGCAGAGCTAGAGAGTAGAAATGTGCTGTTTCAAAAAGATGATAAACACAGCTATATAGACAAAATGTTTTATAAAATTTTTATCTAAAAGCACCTTTGTATATAGGCTTGTCTCTTAGCTTGAGATATATCATAGCACTCATGATAGCATCGTTTAGAGCATCGTGTTTGCCAAGAAGCGGTATATCTAACTCATCCATAATCGTGTCAAACTTTAGATCTACAAACTCATGGGCTGACTTTTTTCTGTATCTTTCATAATACATAGAGGACAGCTCCACGGTGTCGTTTGGTAGTTTTATGTTGATAAATTGTTGTAAATAGTTACCAAGTATCGCCATATCAAATGATATATAATAGCCGACTATTGGGCGGTTTTGGATAAAATATAGCAGTTGGGTCAAAGCATCGTCTATAGTGCCACCATTTTCTATATCAGATGGCAATATGTGGTGTATTTTGATACTCTCCTCGCTTATATTTCGCAAGGGTTTGATAAATATCTCAAATGATTTGCTAGTGAGTATCCTGTCGCCTTTTATCTTGACCGCACCTATAGAAAGTATCTCGTCTTTGTTTGGGTTTAGTCCTGTCGTCTCTGTGTCTAAAGCTATATATTCATCTGCTGGGATATTTTTTTCAAACACAAACTCAAACTTTTTGTCGCTTAGTCGCTCTTTGTTGCGGTTTCTAGCAAGTTGGTCAAAAAACTTAAACATCAAGATATATTGTCTAGTTTAAAATGATTTGTGATAAATTTTTTGAAACTATTTACTATCACAAAGCTATCTTTGAGCATATCTCGCTGTATTTTCGTGAGAGTTGATATATTTATAGAGTTTGTGATAGGCCGGTCGTGGTTTAGCTTGTCCATCTGTGCTTGGAGTTTGAGTCGTATCAACAGCTCAAATGCTTCTATAAGCTCACTTGCCATACTTCTGTCTATGATATTTTGTTTGTGGAGTTCTTTGATCCTAGCTATGGTGGAGAGTTTACGAACTTTGTGCATGAGACACAAGCTTCTCACACCTTGCACTATAGCAAATATGGCACCCTTTTTTAAGTCTATGTTGTCATCTTTTGCTATAAAGTTTGAAAACATACCTATAGGAGTATCAAATGCCAGTGTAGCTTTGGCGAAATATGCCATATAGACATCTTTTTCTTTGAGTTGTTTAAATATATAAGTTCTCAAACTTTTTAGTAGCTTGTCGTCTCCGGCTACTACTTTGCTGTCGAAAAATATAGCCATATTCATAAAGTTATCCATATTGCCACCTGCTAGCCAGCTATCTATCTGTATCTTGAAGTTTTTTTGATATTTTCTCCAATATGGATTGCTCACCATGATATCGCCACTACACCGCGGGAAGCCAAACTCTATCAATCGTGATACAAACTCATGCATATATGGCTCATATAACTTTTCGTCTGCTTTGTCGTCTATGATCAGGGCATTGTCTTGGTCTGTTTTGAGTATTTGTTCGTTTCTGCCCTCGCTACCCATCACTACCAAAGCACAGGTTTTTTGCAACTCTTTTGGCACGACTAGAGAAAACAACTTTTGATATACTTTGCTGTTTAACTCGCCTACCATTTTAGCTATATATGTAGTGCTGACACTTTTGACAAATAGTGAGCGAACAGATTTGGTGATACCTTGACTAGCTATCTTTAGCTCTTCTATTGTCCTGGCTTTTGAGATTTGATTTGCTATGAGGTGTATATGGTTTGCAAAGTAACTAAGTATATCTATCTGATCTACTGTGCCTATAAGTTTATCGTCCTCTTGTATCACCCCTACTCTTTTGATGGAGTGTTTGGTGATAGTCAAAAGAGCCTGAAACAAAAAGTCATCGTGTCTCACACAGATGAGTGGAAAGTTTGCTATTTCGTGGGACTTTACCGACAGGTCTCTACCTTTTAGCAAAATTCTCTTTTTTAGCACGGAGTCTGTGATGATACCATACTTACCTTCATGCGATACTACTATAGTCGATGTTTTATACTTTATGGATTTGTTTATAGCATCTAGGACTGTGCTGTCGCCATCTACTACACATGCCTTGTGTAGATATAGCTCACTAATACGAGAAACCATAAAGCTAGACATATCATTTTCATATTGTTTTGTCTTGAGTGATTGTAGTCTGTCGGATAAGTTTTGTAGATAATACTCTTTGAACTTGTCGTTTGACTCCATGAGCTTCAAAAATGTTTTTTTGTTTAATTCGTAGCATATGAGGTCTTGTGATACTACAAATGTGCTGTTTGTCTCACCAGATATGAGAGAATCCGCATCGAAACTATCGTCTATATGATAAACTGCTGTGAGGGTATCGTCGTTGAGTTCGTTTACTTCGCCTTTGATGACTATAAAAAACCTATCGCTAGTCTGTGTAGGTGATATGATACTCTTCTCTTTGGCATAATACCCAATATCTAAGTTTTGTAATGCTAGATTTAACTCAAATTCGCTAAGTTTATCAAATGGATGATAAGATGCTAGAAACTCTTTTTGGCTGTGACTACTCATAAATACTACTCCTCAAGATAGATCTAAAAATTCTAAAGCAATAGAGATTTTAGAGATATCTTTTTTTATTTTCAAAAGCCAGACGAGGAAAATCCTCATCTGGCATATCGTTAGTGATCGGTTGCTTTGCCAACTCCACTAGGTATACGGATATTTTCTACCATATCTTGTATCTCCTGTGGTGGTGGTGTCGTAGCTCTTGATACAACATAAGCTATGATAAAGTGCATTATCATACCGATAGTTCCTATACCTGTAGGTGCAATACCAAACAGATAATCCTCTTTTGCTCCGCCAAAGAATACAAAATACACTATATAAGCAAATGTAAATGTAAGTCCTACAGACATACCGGCTATAGCACCTTCTTTGTTCATCCGCTTGTCAAATACTCCTAGTATGATCACTGGGAAAAATGAAGCCGCAGCTAAACCAAAGGCAAATGCCACGACTTGAGCGACAAATCCGGGAGGATTTATACCCAAGTATCCAGCTACCCCTATAGCTACTACTGCCGCACCACGAGCTAGCCATAGTTCGTTTTTTTCGCTTAAAGTAGATCGTCCTGTCGCTTTGTCTTTGTAGATAACTCTACCAAACAAGTCATGTGATATAGACGATGATATAACTAGCAACAATCCAGCTGCTGTAGAAAGTGCGGCCGCTAGACCACCTGCCGCCATGAGCGCTATGACCCAGTTTGGCAAGTGTGCTATCTCTGGATTTGCTAGCACCATGATATCTCTATCTACATAGATTTCATTTGCTATGCCGTTGTTTTTAGTAAGCTGTGCCTCGGTCTCTGGACCTTTTGCATTTGTGGTAAGTCGCTGACCATGTTCGCCTCGCTTCATACCATCAAAAGCTGGCTTGCCTTTTTTGCCTTCAAATGCAGTGCCGGCAGCATATTGTATCTTGCCGTCTCCATTTCTATCATTCCAAGCTAGCAGTCCGCCATTTTCCCAAGTTTTAAACCATGCACCGTCGTTTATAGTCTTGCCATCGGCTCGCAGTTGTTCGCCATTTACAAATTTGCTATATTCTACATTTTGCACATTGTTTATGAGATTTACTCTCGAAAATGCTGCCACAGCAGATATAGATGTATACATGATAGCTATAAAGACCAATGCCCAGCCAGCAGATATCCTAGCATCTTTGACCTTTGGCACTGTGAAAAATCTCACTATTACATGAGGTAGTCCAGCAGTTCCTGCCATGAGCACAACTGTGAGCATAAACATATTAAATATACTTCCCGGATCGGTATAGTTGTTGAAGCCTAAGTCATTGATCGCTTGATCTAGTGCATGCATGAGATATGTGCCTTCGGGTATGACCCTGACACCACTATCAAAAGCAAAAGTAGTCTGAGCGAAAAGTCCAGCTTGTGGAAAGAAGCTATCAGTTACTTGCAAAGACAAAAATATAGCAGGCACCGTAAAGGCAAATATCATCACACAATATTGTGCGACTTGTGTATATGTGATACCTTTCATACCGCCTAGCACAGAGTATATAAAGACTATACCCATACCTAGCATAACTCCAGTGTTTACATCTACTTGCAAAAATCTTGAAAATACTATACCCACGCCTCTCATCTGACCTGCAACATATGTAAATGATATAAATATCACCGCCACAACAGCTACAGTCCTAGCAAGGTCTGAGTAGTATCTATCGCCTACGAAATCCGGCACAGTAAACTTGCCAAATTTTCTTAAATACGGTGCTAAAAGCAAAGCCAGCAGAACATATCCACCAGTCCAACCCATGAGATATGCTCCACCATCGCTACCTTTAAATGCTATGATACCAGCTAGAGATATAAATGAAGCTGCGCTCATCCAGTCTGCTGCTGTTGCCATACCATTTGCTATAGGATGGACTCCGCCACCTGCTATATAAAACTCTTTTGTAGAACCAGCTCTGCTCCATATGGCTATGCCTATATATATCGCAAAAGATATCCCTACAAATAAATAAATCAGTGTTTGTAATTCCATAATATCCTCCTACTCGTCTACGCCGTATTTTTCATCGATCTTTTGCATCTTAAATACATATACAAATATAAGTATTACAAACGAATAAATCGAACCCTGTTGAGCAAACCAAAAACCTAGTTTTACTCCGCTAATCTCTATCATATTTAGTTGATTGATAAACAAAACTCCACAACCTAGTGAAACTATAAACCATACAACCAAAAGCTTCAGTATTGTTGAGATATTTTCTCTCCAATACTCCTGTGCTTTTACAGCATCCATCTTGACTCCTTTTTTATGAAACAATTATATATTAGGACACTTCTAAAAAACCTCTATAAACTATAGATATTTTTAGAGATGTCCTCTATAAAAACTCCACAAAGAATTATAACAAAAAATTATAAAAGAAACTAAAAAAAGCGAGAAAATCTGAAAATTTGTCAAAAAAAAAGTCAAATTTTTGAAAATTAATATAGAAAAAAGCTACAAACAGCCCTAAATACGGGGATATTTGAGTATTTTAAATACTATCAAAAAATCCAGTGTGAACTCCCGGTAGCATAGCCTCACTAGCCATCTTTGTGTCCCCTACTCGCAAAGTTTGTGTAGGATATGCTATATGTATGTCATCGGCTTTTTTAAACTCTTCAAGTATAGCCATAGATACCTTGCTTCGAAGTGAGAGTGTAGCATATGAGTTGGTCATATACCATGACGATATAACTACGCCATAAGGCTCCAAAAAGGCATAAATACGAGGCTCTGGATTTGAGCTTCGTAGCACATATTTGGTACGAAGTTTATCTAGCCGTTTTTTAGCTAGCTCGGTATAACCCATAGAGTGTTTTCTAGTAACTTCGGTTGCTAGGGCGACTGCCTTTTCATGATTTGATTCAAATGTGATATACAGATCTATACCATCCCACACAGTCCTCATATTATCATAGGTATAGTTCGCTATAAGGTCTGTAAATACATAGTTATTTGGGATGAAAAAGACTCTGCCAGTTCGTCTGTTTTTCATATAGCTAGTCAGTGTAATATCTTCTCTCACTGATATCTTAAATACACTTATATCTAGCACATCGCCTACTACTTCTAGCCCATTTTTCGTGACCTTTATCCTGTCGCCTACATTTATAGACCCGCTAGTCATGATAACCATCCAGCCAAATATAGACATAAACCAGTCTTTGAGTGCTATGGCGATACCAGCAGATGCAAATCCCAATATCGTGACTAAATAGGAGGCATTTTCTATATATGAAAAAAGCAGTATAAATACAGTCAAGATAACCAGCACGAAGTTTATAATCTTGTTTATCGTGTAGTGTCTGTCATCATCTTCTATGTATTTTTTAAATACTCTTTTTACCCCCATAAACAACACAAACAATACAAGTATCAAGAGAAATATCCTCAAACTTCGGTATAGTTCGTCTTTGATAGTAGCATTTGTCTCGGCTATGACTCTTTCTATCTTTTTGCTATATAGATGCTCTGTAGTGTTTACGATCTCATTTACCTTTTCAAAATCACTTAGCACTTTTATGGAGTCCTCTAGCCTTGTATTGAAATATTTTGAATCGCTTATATCATCCATCTTTGAGATAATATCTCTCTTTTGTGTAAGTAGCTTGATGATAACATATATGTCAATTTTTGCTTGTGTGTATTCTAGTTTCTGATTTTGGTGCTGTCTAATATATGACAATGCCTCTATAATAGCAAATGGATTTGTTATTTTAGGTGGCTTGTCTATCGGTTTTGGCTTGATCTTGTCGCCTATGGGAGAAAATTTATACTCTTGGACCAATTCAAGTTCGCTAAGTTTTATCGTTTTTTGACCTTTTAGATCATTTAAAATTGTTTGCTGTTTTGATCTCTTTTTTTTGGATACTTTATCTATATTTGTCTGTATGACCTCTAGTTCTTTTTCCATCTTTTTGTATAGTAGATAATTTTTGTATCGTTTTATCCAGATATTTTTGTCTAGTTGCTCATCTATGCTAGACAGCTTTGTCTCCAGCGATGAAATATCACGAAGCTCCATAAGCGACAATGAGCCTTGAGAAGTGTTGGTATCAGCAAATAGATAGGCAAATAACAACAAGCTTAATAATATCTTTTTCATACGAAGGTCTCCAATGTTTTGATTATATCATCTTTTTCTAAATCCAAGGCTATAACAAATCCGCCTATACCTTTTGGCAAGATAAATTTGAGTTTGTCATCTGTTGATTTTTTGTCCAAAAAAAACTTATGGTAAAATTTATCAACATCTGCTATCTTGTATGTGGTCGGCAAGTCATAGCTATCTAGCAACTTTTTTATCTCTATGGCTTCGTGCTTTGTCATAAGTCCTAGCGATACGGACAGATGGTTTGCCATAACCATACCTATACTTACAGCTTCGCCGTGCAAATATCTCTCATAGTTTGTTTCATTTTCTACTACATGACCAAATGTATGTCCATAATTCAAAGCCGCCCTTATGCCATGTTCTTTTTCATCTTGGGCTACTACATCTGCTTTTGTCTTGACCGATAACTCTATCGCTTTTTGTATCTTTTGTGGTGTTAACTTGTGGTTTTGAAGCCACTCAAAAAACTCTCTATCAAAACATACTGCCATCTTGACTATCTCGGCTACTCCTGCACCAAACTCTCTTTTGGGCAAAGTGCTTAGAAAATATTTGTCGATATATACAGCACTGGGCTGATGAAACGAGCCTAAAAGATTTTTGCCGAAACTGTTGTTGATACCTGTCTTGCCTCCGACACTTGCATCTACTTGAGATAGCAGTGTGGTGGGTATCTGTATAAACTTGATGCCTCGCTGATATATAGACGCAGCAAATCCTACCATATCTCCTACTACACCACCACCAAATGCTATCAAAGTTGACTTTCTGTTGAGTTTTTGTGTAAAACAATGCTCAAGTATAGTCAAGACCGTATCCATATTTTTGTATCTCTCTCCATCTTTTATAGCTATAACCGATATATGTTTTGCTTTTATGTTTTCTAACAAATAGTTTAGATGTAGTTTTTCTATAGTTGTGTTTGTCACTATGACTATTTTAGTCTCAAACTTTATTTGTTTAAGTTTATCTATATAGACATTGTATTGGGTGTGAGTGAGGTGTATATCTATAGTAATATCTTGTCCTTTTAAGTATATTATCTAAAAAACCTAAAACTTAAACTTAAAACCTCCATAATATGCTCTACCGCTTGTAGCATAGCCGTCTATTTCTTGATATTTTCTATCAAATATATTTGATATTTTGGCAAATATTTTTATGTCATCATCTATATCGTAGTTGATATTTATGTTATGTGTAGCATATTTGCCTGTCTGGTTGCCATATTTTGTAGGTGTGTTTGTGTCGCTATAGTTTAGGTCATATCGCTGCCCTACATACTCGCCGTTTAAACTTATATGGGTATCAGCAAATCCATAATAATCGGCACTGTATTTGATACTTTGCTCTGGTGTGCGAGCAAGTTTGTGTCCATCTGTATCGTGAGCTTGTGATATCTTTGTGTAGCCTAGACTCAAAAGTATATCGTCATAACTCTTTTTGATATTTATCTCGTAGCCATCTATATGACTTGTCCCATCTATATTTTCGTATTTTTGCACCCAGTTTATCTGGTCTTGTATCTTAGTATCAAAATAGCTCAAACTTATATTTTCATATCCTATAGTAGCATCAAAAGATTTTATATTTTCTGGTTTTAAGTGTTCATTTGCACCAAACGCTCCATACATTTGCGACAATGTCGGCACTTTGTATGCTGTGCCGTAGTTAGAACTTATAAAAAATTGTGGCGATAAATTATACTTCAAACCTATTTTACCTGTAGCTTTGTCATCAAACTTGTCGTAGTTGTCTTCTCTTATAGACACAGTTGCCACAAGCTTATCAAAGCTAGAACTATTTGTCAAAAAATAGCTACTATTTAATATCGTCTCTGTTTTGTTTTTGTCATTTTGTGTCATATTTTCATATTCAAACTTTTTATGATCAGCTCCAATTGACACAAAACTATTTGTCCCATATGGTATATGACTTGATGCACCTGTGTCGTATATATTGCCATCAAACTTGTCTGTCCTATCTCTGTTGGTCGCCCCAAAAGGTGTAGCCTCTCTGTCAAATTTTGATTTTGATGTATATAGATTGAAAGTATTAAAACTATCTATATGTTCGAAGTTTGCTTTTAGCAAAGTTGTGTAGCTTTTGTTGTTTTGTAGCTCATCGTCTGGATTGCCAAAGCTATCGTAGTCGTTTTTGGTTTCTATCGTTTTGCCTTGTATGGCGATGCGGTTGTAGTCGTTTATATTGTATGTAGCTTTTATAGATGTCGAAAGATTTTCGTATTTGTCATCTTCGTAGTCCTCTATATCTTTCTCTTTTGGTGCTATAGCTGTGAAACCATCGCTAGTAAGTCTGGCAAAGCTTAACTTAAGGACAAACTTTTTTGCTCCATACGACAAGTATCCTTTATAACTTTTGGTTCCAAAACTCCCATAACCTATAGTAGAAGCTCCGCTGAAACCAGACTGGGTCTTTTTGGTGATGATATTTATAACACCTCCACTGGCATCTGCTCCCCATATACCGCTTTGTGCTCCTTTGATGATCTCTATTTGCTCTATATCATCTACTAGCAGATCTTGTATAGGTGCTGTGCTATTTAGAGTGGTTATATCGTTGAATCTTATACCATCTACTAGCACCAAAGTATGGCTTTGATGACTCCCTCGTATTTTGACCGATGCACTTTGACCCATACCGCCATTTTGTGTGAAACTTATACCACTAGCTAGGTTTATAGCTTCTAAAACTGTGATTATGTTTTTTTCTTTTATCTCTGTCGCGGTGATGACTTGGATATTTGATGTCGTATCTTTGATACTTTGTGTTGATTTTGTAGCAGTATATACTACTGCTTCGTTTGCATATAGACCTATGTGTAAAGCCCATATAAACAGATATATCTTTTTCATTTTATTCCTTTTTTTTGTGTTTTGTGATTTTGTTAAAAGATTAAAGTGGCGGAGCAGTGCTGACTGGTATCAGCTCAAAAGGTTTGAAGTGGTATTTGTAGTTGGTATTTGCCGATATAAGTTTGTTTATCGTAGAATACATAGCGATGACCGCTAGGCTAAAATATCGTTTGCCGTAGCCTTTGAGATGTTTTATGTTAGTCCTTGGTGGCTATCTTGTATATGATAAACCCAAAAAATATCGTGATACCGATACTGAAATATATAGGCACAGTTTTAAGCACGGCATAGGTGATGATAAGTATAGACAATATTGTAGGCACTTCGTTGTAAGCACGGAAAAAGCTACCTTTTTTGTGGCAAGTTCCATCTGCTAGTTTGACACGAAAATACTCCAAACTAAACGAATAAACCAGCAAAACAAAAGCAAAAAAGAGTTTAAGCCACAGCCACAGCCCACTATCTAGCAAAGCTGGATTTATAACTATCATCGCTGTGCCACTTAGCACAGTCGCCCACAAAGCAGGCAAGCCTATATACTTGTATAGTTTGTATTCTTGTATCTTGACGACTTCGACAAACTGTTTTTTGCTTTTGTGTTCTTGATGATATACATATAGTCGTGGCAGATAAAAAAGCACCGCCATCCACGACACCATAGATATGATATGAAAAACCAAAATATAGTTATAGGACGACACGACTATGCCTCAAAGATGTGGAATACGAAGTCGTGAGTTTAGACTGAAGCCTATCATCACTACTGCTACTAGCACTATATAGGCAGACGATATGCCAAACGGCACAGCTACAAACCCAAAGTGCCACACTAGATATACAAGCCACAAAAGTATAGCCCCCATAGGAGTAGGCACACCTGTGAAATACTTTTCTACTTCACCTTCGTTTGTGTTTATGTTAAACGATATAAGTCGCCGTAGTCCGCTTATGATATAGTAAGTAAACACAGCAAATACCACAAAGATATTTAGCATATATTCGCTACCATCAATGACTGCAAAATATATAAACATCACAGGCACAAGCACAAATGACAAAAAGTCAGCGAAACTATCTAGCTGAACTCCAAAAGCCGTTGATAGATTGTATTTTCTGGCTATCTTGCCATCTAGTATATCGCACATACCACCCACCCAAGCAAACAAGGCAGCACCAAAGAAATTGCCATGAGTTATAAAATATATAGCCAACACACCAGAACCTATGTTGAAAAATGTGACTATATTTGCTAGGTTAAAGTGGTTGTGTTTGTCATAAAGAAATGT
>JAOZTH010000010.1:0-15369 GCA_029939245.1 Arcobacteraceae bacterium | reverse complement strand
AAAATGTGACTATATTTGCTAGGTTAAAGTGGTTGTGTTTGTCATAAAGAAATGTAAAAATAATGGACTCCTAAAATTTGTCTATGATTTTTGAGACAATTAAATAAAACATAATACCAACAACAAAATATAAATTTTTTCTAAATGCTTTTTGTATCATAATATCTATATTGTATTCAAGTTTATCAAGTTTCATCTCGAGTCTTTCAAAACTTTGTTCTATGTTTGATATTTTTTGGTCATAAATCACGATACTATAACCTGCCTATCATCTACTTTGGTTTTGTTCATATCTTGCCTTTTTTTAAATTATAGCAAAAAAATATAAAAGTTTCATATTATTATGATACAATACACAAAAAAGGCAAATATATGCGAAGTGATGAAGTAAAAGTAGGACACAACCGTGCACCACATAGGTCGCTTTTGAGGGCTACAGGATTGAAAGATGAGGACTTTGACAAGCCGTTTATAGGAGTGGCAAACTCCTTTATAGAGATCATACCGGGGCATTTCTTTTTGGACAAAGTATCGAAGATTATCAAAGAGGAGATAAAAGCTCACGGCTGTGTGCCGTTTGAGTTCAACACTATAGGAGTAGATGACGGTATTGCCATGGGTCATGACGGTATGCTGTTTTCACTACCTAGTCGAGAACTTATAGCAAACTCAATAGAGACAGTCATGAATGCACACAAGCTAGATGCTATGATAGCTATACCAAACTGCGATAAAATAGTGCCAGGTATGATCATGGGAGCTTTGCGGGTAGATGTGCCTACAGTGTTTGTCAGCGGCGGACCTATGGCAAAAGGCTACACAAAAGATGGTGTGCCTATAGACCTCTCTACTGCTTTTGAAGCGGTGGGGCAGTTTGAAGCTGGGCAGATAACACAAGAGGAGCTCACAGACATAGAGTGCCAAGCATGTCCGGGTGGTGGCTCATGTAGTGGTATGTTTACGGCAAATAGTATGAATACGCTCATGGAAGCTATGGGTATAGCACTAAGCGGCAACGGCACTATACTTGCCTTGACCAAAGAGCGAGAAGAGTTATACAGACAAGCTGCTAGACGAATATGCGAGATAGCACTCATGGAACACAAAGAAAAACAGCGATACAATATGACAAATATCTTAAACGAAAATGCAGTGCGAAATGCCTTTGCCGTAGATATGGCTATGGGCGGTAGTAGCAACACAGTTTTGCATATGTTGGCTATAGCTACAGAAGCCGGCACAGATTTTCGCCTAGAAGATATAAACAAGATCAGCAAAAAAGTCTCACACATAGCAAAGATATCGCCATCGCTCACCACGGTGCATATGGAGGATATAGACAAAGCAGGAGGAGTGAGTGCCGTCATGCACGAGATGGACAAGCGAGGCGATGATATACTACTAGACAACTTGACAATCACTGGCAAGACTATCAAGCAAACCATAGAGCATAGCCGGATATTGGACACAGATATCATACACACGATAGACAACCCATACAGCGAAGTGGGTGGTCTAGCTATACTATACGGCAACTTAGCTACACAAGGTGCAGTCATAAAAACAGCAGGTATCACAGGCAGTAGAGTTATCACAGGGTCGGCGGTTTGTTTTGATAGTCAAGATGAAGCCATAGCTGGTATCATAGATGGCAAAGTCGTAGCAGGAGATGTCGTAGTCATACGATACGAAGGACCAAAAGGCGGTCCGGGTATGCAAGAGATGCTAGCTCCTACTTCACTCATCATGGGGCTAGGACTAGGCGACAAAGTAGCACTCATAACCGATGGGCGATTTAGTGGAGCTACCAGAGGAGCTAGCATAGGGCATGTCAGTCCAGAAGCAGCAGAGGGAGGATTGATAGGTTTGTTGAAAAACGGAGATGAGATACATATAGATGTAGATAGATATATCCTACAAGCAAACTTGACAGACGAGACTATCAAAAAACGAAAAGCCCAGTTTTCGCCTATCAAAAAAAATATAAGTTCCTCGTGGCTCAAACAATACAGAAGCCTGGTGACCAATGCCAGCAGTGGTGCTATACTTCGCACTGATCTGTTTTGAATAACTTTTGCAAACGAATTATCCCTTGCTTAGATGTGGACAACGGCAGAGTAGTCAAAGGCACCAACTTTATAGAGCTCAAAGATGCCGGCGACCCTGTCGAAGTAGCCAGACGATACAACGAAGAAGGAGCAGATGAGATCACATTTTTGGACATAGGAGCATCGCACGAAAACAGACAAACCATAGTAGATGTAGTCAAAAAAGTAGCTAAAGAAGTGTTTATACCGCTAACTGTAGGCGGTGGTATAAGACAGCTAGATGATATATACAAGCTACTAGATGTAGGGTGTGATAAAATATCTCTAAACAGCTCCGCTGTAGCTAACCCATCGCTGATAGACCAGTCATCAAAAAGATTTGGCACGCAGTGTATAGTTGTAGCCATAGATGTCAAAAAGATGCCAGATGGTAGCTACAATGTATTTGTAAACGGCGGTAGAAAAGATACAAAACTTGATGCTGTGAAGTGGGCGAAAGAGGTTTATGATAGAGGAGCTGGAGAGATACTATTGACCGCCATGGACAAAGACGGCACCAAAAGTGGATTTGAGTTAAATATCACCAAAGCTATAGCCGACAGTGTAGATATACCTATCATAGCATCGGGTGGAGCTGGGACGATGGGGCATTTTAAAGATGTGTTTGAGATAGGTGCCGATGCCGCACTGGCTGCTTCTATATTTCACTACAAACAAGTGGATATAATGCAGTTGAAATATTATCTACAAAAACAAAATATAAATATGAGGATATAAATATGAATATAAATATTGACCAAACGATACAAGAGTTAAAGCAAAGCAATTGCTCTAGCGATACAAACTTTTTTCAAGCGGTGACAGAAGTGCTAGAATCCATCAAGCCGATACTAGATGAAAATGGCGACTACGAGACACATAGTATAGTCAAACGAATAGTTACACCAGATAGAGTTATAAAATTTAAAGTAGCTTGGGTTGATGACGACAACAAAGTCCAGATAAACAGAGGATACAGAGTCCAGTTTGACAACACTTTAGGACCATACAAAGGCGGACTTAGGTTTCACCCATCGGTCAACGAAGATATACTTAGTTTTCTGGCCTTTGAACAGATATTTAAAAATGCTCTGACAGGACTATCTATAGGCGGAGCAAAAGGCGGTAGCGACTTTGACCCCAAAGGCAAAAGCGATATGGAGATTATGAGATTTTGCAAAAGTTTTATGGTAGAACTTCACCGATACATAGGAGCCAGGATAGATGTGCCAGCAGGTGATATAGGAGTGGGAGCTAGAGAGATAGGCTATCTGTATGGAGCATACAAAAATATGACTTCACTATACGAAGGGGTGCTAACTGGCAAACAAATATCATTTGGTGGCTCAAACATACGACCAGAAGCCACAGGATATGGAGTGGTGTATTTCACCCAAAAACTCCTAGAGCTAAACGATATGCCAAGCCTACGAGACAAAGTCTGCCTAGTAAGTGGTAGTGGCAATGTAGCGACATATACTATAGAAAAGTTATATCATATAGGAGCAGTGCCGGTATCGTGTAGCGATAGTCGTGGAGTATTACACGACAAAGACGGTATAGATCTGGAGCTACTAAAAACTATCAAAAAAGATAGAAAAAATAGTCTGAAACTATACACAGACAGAAAAAAAAGTGCCACATATACGGCTGTGGAGGATTTCAAACCAGAGCAAAATGACCTGTGGAATATACCATGTTTTGCTGCATTTCCGTGTGCTACACAAAACGAACTAAAAAAACAAGATGCCAAAAACCTACAAAAAAACGGCTGTCAAGTTGTAGCAGAGGGAGCCAATATGCCCTGCACTCCAGAGGCTATAGATATCTTTCTAGAGCATGATATTTTGTTTGGTCCTGCAAAGGCAGCAAATGCTGGAGGAGTAGCGGTAAGCGAGTTTGAGATGTCACAAAATGCTGTCATGCAAACTTGGAGCCGTGAAGTCGTGGACAAAAAACTCAAAGAGACTATGAACTATATATGCGAAAATATTCACAACACAGCTAAAGATTATGACTTAGGACAGAACTATGTCCAAGCGGCAAATATCGCAGGGTTCAAAAAGATAGCCGATGCTATGGTAGCATTGGGAGTATAACAAAGCTTGAGCAAAACACAAGTTTATTTACTAGCCTTGTGTTTGTCTGTGCTTTTGCATATTGGTTTGGTATCTATATATCAAGCCAATACAAAACCGATACAACCAGATGAAGCAAACGACAAAAGCACACAGCAAATAAGATATGTCAAGCTAAAAAGAGCAAAAATAACAGAGAAAAAGATAGTCAAAAAAGTAGTCAAAGAGATAGAAAAAAACAAAAAAAAGAAACAAATAAATAAAAGCAAAAACAAAACTGCAAAAACAAAACAGACCAAAAAAGAACAAAACAATACAAACAGCGACAACAACAAAGGCAAACTAACCCTGAAGCTAACAGACGAGAGTCTAAACACAGGACTAGAAAACATAGACAGTAAGACGAGAGAATATCTCCTGTTGTATGGAGCAGAGTATTTTAGCTACGATGATGAGACAAAAAAGTATCTCAAAAACAATCTATCAACCATAGGCGCGATCACACAAAGATACCTACGCTACCCGGCTATATCGGTCAAGACAAATCAAAGCGGACAAAATATTGTCCAGTTTTATCTACATCCAAACGGCGATATATCAAACTTGAAAATCATAGGCAACAGCCGTTATAAAACACTAGACAAAAACAGCTACAAGACTATAAAACTTGCATACAAAGATTATCCTACTCCTTCAAAAAAAACCAAGATACGGATATATGTGAAATATATATTAAAATAGATCAAACAATGTAAACAAAAAAGTTATGCGTGTGATGTTTTAGAAGTGACCATAACTATTTCAAAGAAAATTGTTTGTGCTGAAATACTCCAAACTCATCGAAACTAAAGTGATATAGCCTGTCTTTTTGTATCGGTAGACTGGTAAGATACCGCATACCTAGTAGCACCTGAAACGATGCTATATGCATGACCATACCAGCTGTGATACCTTGTGGTGGGTTTTGTTGGACTTTGAAAAACTCCTCAAACTTTGCTTCGTCCATAAAACACACTTGCCCATAAAACTTCTCCACCGAGCCATATATCCACGAAGTTCCGTGGTCTTTGCTATAATCATCTATATCTACTCTAGCTTGGATATTGTCTGTCCCATCAAATATCAGGTCATATTTTTTTGTATTATTTTTCGCAAACTGGTTAAAATCTTGTATATGACTAGATATAACTGTCTTGTCGTATCTTTTTGTGATAATATCTTTAAGAATATTTGCTTTAAACTGCCCTTCATCGCCTAAGCTAAAAGCTATCTGTCTGTGGATATTATGAGTGCTTACTTCGTCAAAATCCACTAAGTCAATACTTTTCAAGCCTAAGCCACTCAAAGCTATGCCAATACTACAACCCAAACCACCACACCCTACGACTGCCACCTTTTTGGTAGCTAAGTTGTCTTGAGTTTGTTTGCCCCATAACTGTATCTGCCTCGCCATATAGTCTATCATATTTGTGCCAGTATCTTTTGTGTAGTTTCATATGGATTTGGGCTGTTGTATATTGGTCTGCCTACGACTGCCATATCCACTAGACACTCTTTTGCTTTTGATATATCTGCTACTCTTTTTTGGTCGTGGGTGTTTTCGCCAAATGGTCGAATCCCTGGCGATACTGTCAAAAAGTTTTGGTCTGTGTGTCTCTTGATATCCATGCTTTCATATGCCGAACAAACCACACCATCTAGCCCCGCTTTGTGGCTTAGTATGGCAAACTCGTTTGCTTTGATAGTGATACTATCGTTGTATATTTGATGGAAACTTGCCTCATCGAAACTAGTAAGTGCGGTCACAGCTATGATCTTGGGACGATTTTTTATACCGCTAGTTTGTCGCATAACTTCGCTCATAGCTTCGCTACCACTACTGGCATGAATGTTAAACATATCTATAGGCAGACGACACAACTCTATAGCAGTAGATGCCATAGTGTTTGGTATGTCGTATAACTTTAGGTCCAAAAATATCTTGAAGTTTTGGTCTATGTTTTTGATATCATTTATAAACTCATTGCCATCTCGAACAAAGCCGCGAAGCCCCACTTTGAGCCATATATCCAGCCCACACAAACTTTGAACCAACTTCAAGTTTTGTTTTTTTGTCGGCAAATCCAATGCTACACAAAGTTTCACGGCAACTCTTTGCTGATATTTTGCAAAACTCCATTTATAAGTTTGAGCGAACTTTCATCGCACAATCTGCTAGCTATTTTGATAGCTTCGCTTATGACCAAAGCATCGTCCGTGTCTGTAGTCATCTCCGCTATTGCCACTCGCAAGATAGCTTTGGGTACTGCTCCTATATCATCTACAGTTCGCCTGTTTAGGCGTTCGTTTATCTGGTTGTCTGCTTTGTCCATATGAGACACTGCTAGCTCCAACAACTTTTCGGCAAATATCTTTTGTTTGTTTCGTATTCGTTTGTTTTCAAACAGTTCATCGGTATACTCTAGCATATGGTCATTGCCTATGTCCAAAGCATACAATGCCCCTACGACTGCTTCTCGTACATCGGTTCTAGTCGCCATCTATATTTTTCTATACAGGTCTAACATCTCTATGATAGTGGTCATAGCTTCTGCCCCTTTGTTGCCTGCTTTGCTACCTGCTCGCTCTATAGCTTGCTCTATAGTGTCGGTCGTCAGCACTCCGTTTGACACTGGGATATCGTGCTGCATAGTAGCTGTGGCTATGCCTTTGGTGGCTTCTGCCGATATATAGTCAAAATGCGGTGTAGCCCCTCGTATCACCGCCCCCACACAACATATAGCATCGTATTTGCCACTTTTTAGCAGTCGTGTCAGCACAAATGGTATCTCAAATGCCCCTGGCACCAACACTAGATCCAAGTCTTTCTCACTGCCTCCGTGTCTTATAAACGAATCTTTCGCACCTTCTACCAATCTATCTGTGATGATATGGTTAAATCTACCGTTGATTATCGCTATCTTTTCGTCGCCTTTTAGTCTTAGAGACCCTTCAAGTGTTTTCATATTTATCCTTTTTTATTTTATTTTTGTTTTCATCTTTTAACGCTTTTGCTCTATCATAAGCAGTCGCTACTGTCTGTGCCATACACTCTTGTATCTCGTATCGCTGTAGCACTTCACATCCAGCGGCAGTGGTGCCGTGCGGACTTGTGACTTCATCTTTGATATTTTGTGGGTCATTTTGTGCCACAAGTGGCGAAAACCCATCAAACAGTCCTGCTACTAGCTCTCTGCTTTGTGCCAAACTCAAGCCACATCTCACACCACCATCTATGAGACCTTGGGCTACTGTAGCTAGATAGGCAGGACCGCTTCCTGCTATAGCCGTGGCTATATCTAGCAGATCTTCGCTTGTCACCCATATGGTTTGACCGATATTACTAAACAGCTCCACAGCACTGGCTTTCGCCGACACATCGCCTGTCAGCGTAGTCATAGATTTTTGATATTTAGCCGATACATTTGGCATGACTCTTATATAATTTTGTGCTTTTATGTTTTGTCGCAAAGTCTCTATAGTAGTGCCAGCTAGCACACTATACAACACATTTGCCACACCTTTGAACTTCAAACTCCCCACGGCTTGTTGTTTGGTAGCTAGCAAAACATCTTTGCCATCTATATCTATATAACCATCTATCGTAGTGGTCTTGATAGTCCGATATTGCTCTTTTAACCTAGCTAGCACGGCTGGGTCTCTGGCTATTACTTCTATATCGTAGCTATCTTTTAGCGGTGATATCATAGCCTTTGCCATATTGCCACTACCGATAATCGTCATCATGTTTTGCCCACTTTTAATCTTTTTTGGTTATTATATCAAAAAAAGGTTAAATTATGTCTCATAGTTATATATTTGGTCCTATCAACTCACGGCGATTTGGTCGTAGCTTGGGTATTGACCTATCGGTTGGCGTCAAGCAGTGCAATTTTGACTGTCTGTATTGTGAGCTAACGAGAGCAAAAACCACAGCCACACAGACTGTCACAGCCGACTACAAAGATATTTTAAAAGATATAAAAATAGCGATAAAAAAGCACCCCAACATAGATGTGCTGACATGGACAGCAAACGGCGAGCCTACTTTGTATCCGTATTTAAGTGAGCTTTTGTTTGAAGTGGATAAAATCAAAGGTGATATAAAGACACTTATCCTCTCAAACGGCGGCAACATATATAACGAAAATATCCAAAACAGACTTATGGACTTTGATATAGTCAAGTTATCGCTTGATTGTGTAGGGGCAAAATGTTTCAAAAAACTTGACAGAACACATGAGAGTATAAACACAGACAAGATAGTCCGTGGTATGGTGGCATTTAGCAAAAGATTTCAAAACTCTTTGGTGCTTGAGACACTTTTTGTCAAAGGTATCAACGATACACAAGCAAACATAAACGACTTGCAAAAAGCCTATGCAAAGATAAAACCACATAGGGTAGATATAGGCACTATAGACCGACCGCCGTCATACGATGTGTTGCCTATAAGCTATGCCGAACTGCAAAGCATAGCTGGCAACTTCCACGACCAACATATCACTATAGCACACAGCCAGGCGACAAAAGACCCACAGCGATATAGCACAGATGAACTGCTCAAGATGTTGAGTATGAGAGCGATAAACAAAGAGGATATGGTAAATATGTTTGACGATGTGACCAAGGAGAAGTTTGATGAGCTTTTGAAACTTGACAAGGTAATATCTCAAGATGTAGCTGGGGTGGTGTTTTATAGGGTGAGAATATCTCTAAAATAATTCTGTAGTCCATTTGGTATAAATTGTGCCAGAGTAAATAAAAAAAGTTTATTTAAGTTTTCTTTGATATAATACGATAAATTAGACTGTTATGGCTGTCATTGTTTTGTTGTGATGGAAAATTTGTAAAAACACAACAATAAACATGCGGTTGGTCTAGTTTAAATAATATAAAATTTGAAAGAGTCTATAATATGTTAGCCAAGATTGAGATAAATAATTTTAAAAGTTTTGACAAAAGCTTTGTGTTTGACATGACCGATACAAATCCGTTTGCTTTTAGTCAAGAATGTATCAAAAATGATATTGTCAACAAGGCTATCATCTATGGTCAAAATGGGTGTGGCAAATCAAATTTAGGTTTCGCTATATTTGATATAATATCACACTTGACAGACAAAGAAACGGTATCGAAGTATTACAATAATTATTTAAACGCAAACAATACAAACAAAAAAGCAACTTTCAAATTTACTTTCAAATTTGAAGATAGTGTCGTAGAATATATTTATACAAAAACAAACTATCAAACACTAATAAGCGAAAAACTAATCATAGACAACAATATATTTGCCTCTATAGATAGAGAAAAAAGTTCAGTTTTTGAAACAATCGCCAAAGGCACAGAAACTCTCAACAAAGATTTAGGCGATTCAAATATATCTATCGTTTCTTATATATCTAGAAATTCTATTTTATTGGAAAATAAAGCAAATAATCTATTTAAACAATTTAAACAATTTATCAACAGTATGCTATATTTTAGATCTCTAGATGATAAGTGCTATATTGGTTTTGAACAAGGCTCTCACCTAATAGATCACGATATCATTGAGCATGATAACCTATCGGATTTTGAATTGTTTTTAAACAACGCTGGAATAAATTGCAGATTGATATCTAAAGTTGTTGACGAAACAAACAATATATATTTTAGATTTGACAACAAAGATATACAGTTTTTTGATATAGCATCGTCTGGCACAAGAACTTTGGCATTGTTCTATTTTTGGTACCAACGACTGAAAAATGATGGAGGTATTTCATTTTTATTCATAGACGAGTTTGATGCTTTTTATCATCATTCTTTATCAAGAATAATCATCGAAAAATTAAAAAAATTAAAAAATACACAAATTATCTTAACAACACACAACACTTCTATAATATCAAATGATTTATTGAGACCTGATTGTTATTTTTTAATGTATGAAGACAATATAAAATCACTTTCAAATAGCACAGCAAAGGAACTAAGGGAAGCTCACAATATAGAAAAAATGTATAGAGCTGGTTCGTTTGGAAAATAATTATATTTTGATGGTCTTTGAAGGCGAAGTAACCGAAAAAAATATTCTTGATAATTTGAGAAAGTATTATTTAAATACTCATACAAACACTATTGTTTATGGTTTTCATTGTGGTGAGATATATAGTTTATACAACAAATTAAAAAATGACAGGGATTTAGAATTGTTCCCATTGCTAAAAGACAATCTAAAATACAAAAACACAGAACTCCAAAATATAGAAAGATACCAAGTATCAGAAATATATCTGTTTTTTGATTTTGATGGGCATTCGTCAAGTGCAGACAACACAAAGCTCCAATATATGCTTGAATTGTTTGACGATGAAACTGGCGACCATGGTAAGCTATATATTAGTTATCCGATGGTAGAGGCTATCAAGCACTTAAAAACAGGAATTGACTTTAAAAATGTTACAGCAGAATCAAATAAAAATTATAAACAACTTGTATCTGACAATTCAAATAACAAACTTAAGAATTTAAAAACATTAACAAACAAAGACTGGAAGTTTATCATCGATGAACACTCTAAAAAGGCTAATTTTATTGTAAATAATAACTATGAATTTCCAAGTAATATAATTGAACAGATCAATATCTTTGAAAACCAAAAACTTAAATATATCAACATAAATAACAAAGTTGCTGTGTTGAGTGCATTTCCTTTGTTTTTATTGGACTATTATGGGGTTGAAAAGCTAATATCACCTCCAAAGAGAATAAATCATAAAACATGACAAGATAATATCTCAAGATGTAGCTGGGGTAGTGTTTTATAAAGCACAGCAAAGTGAAGTTTGGTATTTTAAGGATAGTTAGATACAATATAGCACAAAAAGGAACGACATATGGATATTATCAAAACTTTACAAAGTGGCTACGACAAAACTGTAGAACTAGCGACAGCTGGCACAGATACAGTCAAACAAAAGATCAAAGACAGCATGAGAGACAAAGCATATAAAAATGCCATAGAGAGATGCAAACAAAATCAAGTGGATTATAAAGAGTTATCGGCAGATGAGATGGGAGTGATAGTCAACGAAGAAGAGAAGAAAATCAAAGACTCTATGAAAGATATGTCGTTTAAGACTATCATAGGAGTTTTGGGTCTCGAAGCTATATTTGGTTAAGCTGTATGTTTAAGTTTTTGTTTAAGTCGGCTTTTTTTACCTATCTCGCAAAGAGATACAGACAAGAGATAGCCACCACACTCAAAGCGATATTTAGTCTGCTTGTCATAACCTATTTTTATACAGATATAGTAGAGCTACTCATAACTTTAGACAGACAAGATTTGCTCGTGTATTTACTGGCGGTCAAGTGGCTGTCTGTGTCGGTGATATTGTATATAGTAGTCAAAAATATCAGGCAACTTTTCAAAGCTACCATGACACAGGCAAAAAACCAAGACAAAGAACCCAAGATAACCACACAGATAGACACAGCTACAGATAGACCCACACAGACACAAGAGGTGATAGCCCGGCATACAAAGCTACAAGACACGAGACACACAGACGACTACCCGAACAAAAGACCAGCACACCACAAAGAGGATATACTCAAGGCAAAAAAACTAGACAGTATGGGAGATATTATCTTGAAAAAACATAAGCCAAACGATGATGACTGACGACACGATAGACGACACTATAAAAAGTCTAAATAATATATGTGTAGCTATACTACAAACAAACAGAAATATAGCTCAAGATATATTGATAGGCAAGCTCTCTTTTGCTAGCACCACAGTAGGAGTGAGTGCTCTAGTGGCATCTCTAGGCACTGCTGGCACTGGCACGGCTATAGCCTCGCTCAGTGGAGCTGCATCTACTAGTGCTACACTAGCATGGATAGGTGGCAGTGTGGTCGTAGGTGGTGCTATGCTCACAGGCGGTGCTATAGCGGTGGCAGTGGGGAGTGTGTATCTATACAATGGCAAGAAACGAGTATTTGACGAGTTGTGTCAATACGAAAAAGAGATAGTCAATGCCTCTATGAAGATGATAAAAGAGCTACAAGAGGAGCAAAAGTCCCAGACCAAAGCAACCAAATACGATATAGCAGTGCTGTGTGATAGAGTGTTGTATCCGTTGTTGATAAACATATACGACTATACAGACGATATATCTAGCAACCTAAATACCAGATACAAAAAAAAGTTTGCAGATGCTAGGATAGGGCTGATGAGGTGTGTAGATAAAATAAAAGATAAAACAAGGATATACAATGGCAATTTTTTTCCCAGATATTGAAACGATAAAAACTTTAAAACAAAAACCTACGGTAGGTGAGCGACATGCGTTAGAAATGCTAAAAGATTTTTCAGATGAATATGAAATTTATTTTCAACCATATATCAATGGACATAATCCAGATATAATATTGATAAGAAAAAATTATGGAGTGTTGATTATAGAAGTTAAAGATTGGCGACTAGAATATTATAATGTTGAGCAAAATGATAAGTGGAGCTTAAAAAAAGATGGCACACCTATAAAATCACCAATCAAACAAGTAAAAAAATACAAAGATGATTTATTTGATTTGAGTATAGATTTAATGTTCAAGGCAAAGATAAGAGAAAAAATTGATAGCGATACTCAAAAAACATATGGTATAGTTCAAACAGCAGTTTATTTTTATAATGAGACAGCAGAGTCAATAAAAAATAAAAATATTAAAGTAGATGACTTCTGCCCAGTTTTTGGAAATGACAACTTCACAAAAAATAGTATGATGAATCAAAAAAATACAATAAGAAAATATCAAAACAAGTTTTTTACAGATAATATTTATACAGAATTTCAAAGAATCTTGAAGCCGTCATTTCATACACTAGAGCAAGCAAAAATCATAGAGCTGACACCACAACAAAAAAAATTATCACGAAGTGATAATAGACAACAAAAAATAAGAGGTATTGCAGGTTCTGGCAAAACTTTAGTTTTGGCTCAAAGAGCTGTCAATGCACATATTAGACATCAAGACAATGTTTTGATATTAACTTACAATATCACACTTAGGAATTTTATACATGATAACTTAAGCAGGGTAAGACAAGAATTTTATTGGAATAATTTTCATATTAGCCATTTTCACGGTTTTATAGGTTCAAATACAAATAATCTAAATATTCAAATGCCAAATTTTCTAGATGATTGCAATGATGAATATTTATTTGAAAATGTAAAGGACAAGATAACTAAATACCAATCAATATTTATAGATGAAATACAAGACTACAAAGAAAGTTGGGTAAAATTAATAAAAAAATATTTTCTTGTTGATAATGGTGAATTTGTAGTTTTTGGGGACGAAAAACAAAATATATACGACAACAAACTAGATAATGACAAAAAACCATACACGGGAATACCAGGTGCATGGTCTAAACTAAACCAATCATTTAGACTTAGTAACAAAATCTTAGAGCTTGCAGAAAACTTCCAGAAAAAATATTTTACTGATAAGTATGAAATAGAAAAAGCCATACCAAAACAACAAACATTAAGTTTTGAAGAAGAAAGCATAGAGTATTTTAAACTAGATAATGACATTTTATTATCTAGTTTATCAACTTTTTTACTTGATACTATGAAATTTAATTCAATACAACATCAAGATGTTTGTATTCTTGCTCAATCAAATGGACTACTGAGAGAAATTGATTTTGAGATTAGACAAACAACTAGGCAAAAAACTTTTACTACACTTGAAACAAAAGAGATGTATGACAAACTAAAGGAGCAATATACAAAAGAATCATCCAACAATACAAAAAATTTAGATAATCTTAAAAGTGAAATAAGACAAATACAAATAAATAAACGATTTAATTTTTGGATGAATTCTGCGGGAATAAAACTATCATCAATCAATAGCTTTAAGGGCTGGGAAATTAACACTTTGTTTTTGATAATAGATGGCAAATCAGATCACGAAACAAATGAAAAAATATATACAGCTATGACAAGATGTAGAAGCAGATTGTTTATACTTAACATAGATCATACAGAATACGATAGCTTTTTCACAAAGCACTTAAAGCCAAAAACATTGCCAAACAATATAGTAAAGATAGACGAGCAATCTAATAGGCACAAAAAAACCATAGGAGAAACAATAGCAAATGAAAATATATCTGATTTTCGTTTTAACTTTGCAAAACTAAAAGCCAACAATAATTTTAACATACTTGTAATAGGAGAAATTTCAGGTGAAAAAACTATATTTCAAGAAGCCCTAAACAATAGTTTTGGTAAATTTGGCATAAGGGCAGATGAATGGGACATAGAGTTTTGGAACAATAAAGCACTAAAAAGAAAAGATATAAGAGGCTTAAGGAAAGGACAAACAAAATATACTCTCATAATGACAGGACAAATACATCAGCATTCTACAAAAGGAAACAAAGAAGCAAACTTGTTTGGAGAGCTATCAAAACCAAACTATATAAAAATGATACATGGCTCAAAACCACAAAGTGTGTTGACACCGAGTGAATTTGTAGATAAGTTGCATAAATATATAAGCAGTGCTTCACAGCAAAATATTTGATATGTCCAACAACAACTTGACAAAACTACCCAAAAAGTTTATAAATCTATCAAATCTAGTAGTGTTGAGATTGAGTGGCAATCCACACCTAACTCTCACACAAAAACAAAAAGAGTGGATACGGTCATTGGAGATAGATGGGTGCGAACTTAGACTGGATTATGATCTGTTGGATAGAGCAGAAAGCACACAGCTATCACATGATACAAAACACGATGACGGTATACCATTTTGAGGCAACTTTAAGTTTAACTTGCTACAATAACACAAAATAATCAAATAGGAGTATATAATGCAATTGCAATTGAGTATCAACGATCTAAAAGCAAGTATCTTTTTGGAACTGTTCAAAAAAGACAAGCTCGTAGACAATTATAGAGTTATAGACAGATACAACGACTATGAAAAAGAGATACTGAGTGATATGGAGACTCTAAACCTGTCTGTACAAAACGATGGATACAAAACTGGGAAAACTATAAACATAGACGATATAAAATAACACACAACTGCAACTTTAAGCAAATCATGATATAATACAAAATATTTACAAAGGATAGACATGA
>JAOZTH010000102.1 GCA_029939245.1 Arcobacteraceae bacterium | reverse complement strand
AAACATATAAGACAAAATTTTAAAAGGAAAAATATATGACAAATATAGTATTGTGTGGTGGAAGTGGCACCCGACTATGGCCTATAAGCCGGACACTCATGCCCAAACAGTTTGTGAGACTTTTCGGCGATAAGTCGCTGTTTGAACTCACAGTAGAACGAAACAGCCAAATATGCGACAAAAGTCTCATAGTATCAAATACAGAACAATATTTTCTAGCAGTAGACCAGCTAGAAAACAATCCAAAACTAGCAAATACAGTTTCACAAAGTGAAAAGTTTCCTCAAAAATCCAATATGCAAAATCCTACATTTTTGCTTGAGCCTATAGGCAGAAACACCGCTCCTGCTATAGCACTAGCTTGTATGAGTTTGCCTACAGATGAGATAGTGCTAGTCACACCATCTGACCATCTTATCAAAGATGAGCTAGAGTACAAAAAAGTGCTAAACACAGCTAGAGAGTTAGCTCAAGCTGGTAACTTGGTCACATTTGGTATAACTCCTACATATGCAGAGATAGGGTATGGATATATAGAGGCAGATGGCTATGATGTGTTGGCATTTCACGAAAAACCAGACTTGCAAACTGCCCAAAAATATGTAGAAGCTACAAACTACTATTGGAACAGCGGTATGTTTTGTTTCAAAGCTGGAGTCTTTTTAGAGGAGCTTCAAACACACTCACCTAAGATATATAAAGCTAGCAAAACAGCATGGGACAACAGTATAGCTTTGAACTCAACATATAAAATACAACACTCTTGTATGGAGGCTATACCAGATGATTCTGTAGATTGTGCGGTCATGGAGAGGTCAGACAAAGTCAAAGTGGTGCCATCAAATATAAGCTGGAGCGATGTAGGAAGTTTCGATGCTTTGTATGATGAACTACCAAAAGACAAGCACAACAACACAGCAAACAAAAATCTAGTGTCAATAGATAGCAAAAACAACCTAATATATGGCGACCATCGTTGTATCGCTATAGTAGATATAGAAGATCTCATAGTCGTAGATATTGGCGATGCTTTGCTAATATCAAAAAAGGGAAGTAGCCAAAAAGTCAAACAAATAGTAAACGAAGTCAAGAAAACCACCCAGCTACACAACATACATCTCACAGGCTACAGACCATGGGGAAGTTATACAGTGCTAGAAGATGCAGACGGCTACAAGATCAAACGCATAGAGGTCAAGCCGGGTAAACGGCTCTCGCTCCAGCGACACAAACACAGAAACGAACACTGGATAGTAGTAGCAGGAACGGCGACAGTGACCGTAGGTGAAAACAGTTTTGAGCTAGAACAAAATCAATCAACCTACATAAAAGCTGGGGATATTCACAGACTTTTAAACAATACAAAAGAAAACTTAGTTATAATAGAAGCACAAGTAGGAAGCTATACAGGAGAAGATGACATAGAGCGCCTAGAAGACGACTATGCCAGAGGATAGATGGTGTTTGTGCCGATATTTGTCAGTAGCTACAAACTTTTGAGATAGATTAAGCTAAATACGATACAATAGCTACAACGATAGGAGTCCAATATGGATCATATAGTTTTTGATAAGCACGAAAAGGATTTTGTCTATGCTTGATATAGAAGAGCTAAAACCACAGATAGTCCAGGCACTGATGCCACTAAAACCAGACAAGATAATCCTGTTTGGCTCGTATGCCTATGGCAATCCTACAGAGGATAGCGATATTGATCTGTTTTTATTTAAAGATATTGACAAAACAATAACCAGAGATACCAAGATAATGGCTCAACTAAGTGTGAGAAAATTGATATCAAAATACAAAATAGGTTTTGACTTTATAGTTGCTAGTGAAGCTTTTGTGAAAAGCAGAGAGGATTATTTTTATAAAAAAGATATACTTGAAAATGGAGTTGTGATATATGAATAAAATATCAGCAAAAGAGTGGCTAGATATAGCCTTTCATGATCTAAAATCCGCTCAAATACTATATGATGCAGATCATTATACAGATACTATAGGGTGCGATATACAACAATCTATTGAAAAAGTATTAAAATCAATGATAGCTTATGAAAACAAAAAAATACCCAAATCTCACAATCTGCTTGAAATTTATGAATATACAAAAAGCAAAATAACACTATCTGACGATGAGATCGTATTTTTGATAAAAGCGACTTTGTATCTAAAAGAGGACAGATATCCAAACCCAAACTATCTTTTGCCTCCGCGAGATGAGATAAAAGAGGTTTTGGATTTTGCTTTTGATCTGTTTGGTCGTGTGTGTGCCTTGCTTGATATAGATCCAAAGGAGCTAGTATGATAGATATAGAAAAGCTAAAACCACAGATAGTCCAGGCACTGATGCCACTAAAACCAGACAAGATAATCCTGTTTGGTAGCTATGCATACGGGACTCCCACAGAAGATAGCGATATTGATCTTTTTTTGCTCAAAGATGATCTAGCTATAGATGATACTAGAGATTATGAGCTTCAAGCTATGAAGTCTCTGCGAAATATTCGTATGAATTATAAAACAAATGGCATAGATGTATTGTCTGCTCCTACTGACTATATCAAACAAAGGCAGGATTATTTTTATAAAATAGATATACTTCAAAACGGAAAGGTATGGTATGAACAAGGTATCAGCTAAAGAGTGGCTCACCAAGGCTTGGCACAACTTAAGCGGAGCAAAGCTGTTTTATGAGGCAGATCATTATAGCGATGTGACGGCTGTAGAGCTTCACTATACAGTGGAAAAAAGTTTGAAAAGCTTTCTAGCATATAATAATCAAAAAATACCAAAAACACACGACCTATCTGAGCTATACAAACAGACATATCAATTTATAGATCTACATAGCGATATTGATATGTTGGAGAAAATCACAAAATACCACATAGAAGAGTCGTATCCTGCTTTTGATAGGGCTTTGCCACCACGAGATGAGATAAAAGAGGTTTTGGATTTTGCTTTTGATCTGTTTGGTCGTGTGTGTGCCTTGCTTGATATAGATCCAAAGGAGCTAGTATGATAGATATAGAA
>JAOZTH010000101.1 GCA_029939245.1 Arcobacteraceae bacterium | reverse complement strand
TTTGTAGAAAAAATCCAAATACCAATCCACAAACTTATCTATACCTTCTTGCACTGGTGTGCATGGTTTGTATCCCATATCTGCCACTAGGTCAGCGACGTCGGCATATGTAGCCGGCACATCTCCTGCTTGGAGTGGTAGAAAATTTTTGTCTATAGTTTTGCCTAGTTTGTTTTCTATGGCTTTTATGAAGTCCATCAGTTTAACTGGGTTGTTGTTGCCAATATTGTAGACCTTGTATGGAGGCTTTGGAGGCTTTGAGCTTGCTGGATTGTCTATCACTCTTGTGACACCTTCGACTATATCATCTATATATGTAAAGTCCCGTAGCATGTCGCCATGGTTAAACACATCTATCGTCTCGCCCTCTAGTGCTGCCTTGACAAACAAAAACAGTGCCATATCTGGTCGCCCCCATGGTCCATAAACTGTGAAAAATCGCAGACCTGTAGTGCTAATACCAAAAAGATGGCTATATGTATGTGCCATAAGTTCGTTTGATTTTTTGCTAGCCGCATATAGCGAAATAGGGTGATCCACAGGGTCGCTTGTGCGAAATGGTAGCTGTGTATTGCTCCCATATACAGAGCTACTACTGGCATATGATAGATTTTTCACGCCATGATGCCTGCAACACTCCAAAATATTTATAAATCCTATGATGTTTGATCCCATATAAGCATCTGGATTTGTGAGAGAATATCTCACTCCTGCTTGTGCTGCTAAGTGGCACACGGCATCAAACTTCTCGTCTGCAAACAGCTTGACCATAGCTTCTTTGTCTTCTAGGTTCATCCGTATAAACTTATAGTTTGTATCGGTTTTGGAAGTTATGAGTGTGTTAAATCCTATATCTTTGCCATCTTTTAGCTCCTCTATGATACCACCTCTTTGAAGTCGTCCGTATTTGACATTTACATCATAATAGTCGTTGATATTGTCAAGTCCTATGATCACATCACCCCTAGCCAATAATTTTTCTGCTAGATGGCTACCTATGAAACCAGCGGTTCCTGTGATCAGTATTTTCATAATTTTATATCCTTTAGCTTTTTTACTATAAAGTCCAAATAAGTATTATCTTCTATAAATGATTCTATAAGCTCTTGTCTTAATCCTGATTCTATATTATTGGCAAGCTCTATAACCATGTTTTTTATTTCATGCAAATCATTATAAATAATCAACCAAACTATATCTTGATCTATACCAAAGTATTCATGTGTTATTTTATTTCTAAAATCTACCAAAACTTGATATTTTTTAGAAAATAGTTCATCTTTTATTAAGTATTTACTAGCTTCACCTATTATCTCAAATTCTCTTATTACACTATCCCAATGATTATAACTATATAATAAATCTTGGACATTATCAAAATTTGATGATGTATTTTCTATTTTCAATATCGCCACATAAATATCAAAAATAAACATCTCTACAGGTCTATCTACATTATTTATATCAAACATAGACAAAATCCTTTTTAATTCTATTTTTTATAAATGTTTTCATAGATCTAAAACTACCTATATCAACATCTTTATTTAATCGTTCTTTTAAAAAATATTGTGCATTTATCACATCAAAACCACTTTTAAGATTCATTTTTAGTATAGCAATATCAACATCACTATCTTTAGTATCAGTTCCTTTTGCAACACTACCAAACACAGCAAATTCTTCTATGCCGTATTTTTTATTTAGTAGAGGTTTGAGCTCTTTTAATTGATTGATTATTTCTATATTCATACAAATCCTAATTTTCTCTAAATATATCTCTAGTATATACCCTCTCCTTGACATCGTCCAGCACCGGCTCAAATCTATTTGTGACTATTATATCGCAAGTTTGCTTAAACTTCTGTATATCTTTGATGACACGGCTGTGAAAAAACTGATCTTCGTTCAAAGTAGGCTCATATATCACTACTTCTATACCTTTGGCTTTGATCCGTTTCATGATACCTTGTATAGCAGAGCTTCTAAAGTTGTCTGAGCCACTTTTCATAGTCAACCTATATATACCTATAGTAGGGTTTGGGTTTTTATGGCTAGTGTTTAGGGCTTTTTTGATAATACTATCTGCTATGAAGTCTTTTCTTGTGCGGTTTGCATTGACTATGGCTTCTATCATATTTGACGGCACATCGCTGTAGTTTGCTAGTAGTTGTTTGGTATCTTTGGGCAAACAATATCCACCATATCCAAAGCTAGGGTTGTTGTAGTGTGTGCCTATACGAGGGTCTAGTCCTACACCTGTGATGATATCTTTTGTATCTAGGTTGTGAATTTCGGCATAAGAATCAAGCTCATTAAAATACGATACTCTCATAGCTAGATAAGTGTTTGAAAACAGTTTTACTGCTTCTGCTTCTGTAGAATCTATAAGTAAAATATCTATGTTTTCTTTTATAGCACCTTGGGCTAATAGGTTTGCAAATATTTTAGCCCGGTCTGACTTTTCACCTACGATTATACGACTTGGGTGAAGATTGTCATACAAGGCACTACCCTCTCTCAAAAACTCAGGGCTAAATAAGATATTTGAAGTTTTAAACTTTTCATTTATAGACTTTGTGTATCCTACTGGTACTGTTGATTTGATTATTACTGTAGCATTTGGATTGATTTTCACAATATCTTTTATCGCAAATTCTATCGATCTTGTATTAAAATAATTTGTTTCAGGGTCATAATCTGTAGGCGTTGCTATGATGATGAAATCCGCATCTTTATAAGCTTCATTTTTATCTAGTGTTGCACGGAAATTTAACTCTTTTGTGCTCAAGTATTCACTTATCTCTTTGTCTTCTATTGGACTAATTTTATTGTTTAGCATATCAACTTTTTCTTTTACTATGTCTAGTGCTACTACTTCGTTGTGTTGAGACAAAAGAATACTATTTGAGATGCCTACATATCCTAGACCGATTATGGCTAGTTTGATATTTTGTGTGTCATGCCTTAGGTCATCTTGCATCTGTTTCGTCCTTGTCATATCCAATATCACCCATACTAGGCAGATAAATATCTAGCACCATACCATCTAGCATATACGATG
>JAOZTH010000058.1 GCA_029939245.1 Arcobacteraceae bacterium | reverse complement strand
CGAAATAATATAAAGAACACTATTAAAAATCTCTATAGCTCATAAAAGAGCAAAATTTTCAAAAATCTATATTGAATACTATGAGACAATCTCAAGCTTGCCGTCTGTTCAACGATCTGCCCCAAGCAAGCTTCGGGGTTCCGGATAGGTTGTCAATGTTCAAAATTTAAAATTTAAAATTTAAAATTTAACATTCAAAATTTAACATTCAAAATTCAAAATTAACTAGTCTCTAGCAAACTAGCAGCCATCGCACTTGGTTATGCCTAGCTTATCTACAAGCATATTTATAAACTCTCCAGACTCTCTGGAGCAAACATATTCACAGCCCCCAAACTCTATACTAAAAGAGCTTAGATTTTTGTCTATATCCTTGTGCAAAACATCCGGAAATATCTTGAGCTGTTGTTCTACTTCACCTATAGTTTCACTGATAAATCCTCTCTCTTTTTTGTCCTCATAGTTTATACTTACTCTTATGTATTGCTCTTCCATCTTCACTACTGCTGTTTTTTTTCCCATATTTTCACCTTTTTGTCATTTTATCGTATTTAGTTTAATTTATATTTGATATAATGCTATTATGATATTAAAACAGAAAAATATAGCCGTGTTTGTGACTGCGAGCATAGCTATATACAAAACATTGGAACTGATACGACTATACATAAAAGCAGGTGCTAGTGTCAAAGTAGTCATGACACCATCGTCCAAAAGATTTATAACCGCCTTGACTTTTGAGACTATATCCAAAAATATAGTGCTGTGTGACGATAGTGAAAACTGGAGCGAAACAAACCCCAACAACCACATAAGCGTAGCATCTTGGTGCGATATAGCGGTCATAGCTCCTGTGTCGGTAAATACCATCAACTGCCTAGCAAATGGTCTAGCTCACAACATAGCACTACAGACTCTCATAGCCTACGATGGGGCGAAACTTTTAGCTCCTAGTGCAAATACAAATATGTTAAACAATCCTATAACCAAAGCAAACTTGAAAATGCTTCGTGCATGTGGCTATGAAGTCGTCCAGAGTGTATCCAAAGAGCTAGCATGTGGCGATGTGGGATATGGAGCTATGGCAGACATAGGCGATATATATCACAAGACCGTCAGGATGCTGTGCTCAAACGAGTATTTCAGCCATCGCAAAGTAGTCCTAAGCGGTGGTGGCACAGCCCAAAAGATAGATGATGTCAGGTTTATATCAAACTTCAGCAGTGGCAAGATGGCAAATGCTATGGCTACTGCTTTGTATTATATGGGGGCAGATGTATGTCTGGTGCAGACCGCCACAGCCCAAAAGCTAGAGATAGCAGATATACATACTATAGAGGTAGAAGACACGAAACAGATGAGCGAATATATCACAGACTGTATAAAAGTCGCCAAGAGGGGCGTAGTGACGAAAGCTACATTTACCAACGATGCGAAAAATATCAAAAAAACTCCCTATTTTTTCAGTCTAGCAGCGGTGTGCGACTTCAAACCACGATACCCACAAAGTGGCAAGATAAAAAAGCGAGACATAGGAGCAAACTGGAGCTTGGAGCTTGAAAAAAACATAGATATACTAGAGGAGCTAGACAAAGACGGCATATATGCTATAGGATTTAAAGCAGAGTTTGATGACACTCAAGCGGTATCAAATGCTACAAATATGCTAAAAGAGAAAAATCTATCGGCAGTGTGCCTAAATATGATAGGTCAACACAGCTTTGGTGGTGACGAAAACAATATGCAGATATTTTTCGCCCATAACGATATAAAACTCAAAACCAACGACAAACTAACTCTAGCACTAGATATATTGGACAACCTACAAAGAGAGTTTAGTGAATAACCCTCCACACATAGCTATCATCATGGACGGCAACGGCAGATGGGCCCAAGCTAGAGGCAAAACTAGAGCAGTAGGACACCAAAAAGGTGCGGACAATATACGAACAATCCTCAAACACTGCCGACACATAGGTATCAAATATATCACACTATATGCATTTTCTACAGAAAACTGGCAAAGACCCAAGCTAGAGGTGCAGTTTCTCATGAAACTACTAGAAAAATACCTAAAACAAGAGCTAGATATCTATATACAAAATGATATAAGATTTGCTACCATAGGCGATCTGTCTGTGTTTTCTGATACTATACAACAGCTGATACAAACGACCAAAGACCAGACCGCTCACTGTAGCGGTATGACACAGACACTGGCTCTAAATTATGGCGCAAAAGATGAGATGATACGAGCTATCAAACAGATAAAAGAGACACAAAATATCACAGAAAAAGAGTTTGATAAGCTACTAGATACAAAGCAGCTACCATCTGTCGATATGCTAGTGCGGACAGGCGGAGAGTGTAGAGTGTCAAACTTTTTGTTGTGGCAGATAGCATATGCAGAGATGTTTTTTTGCGACACTTTATGGCCAGAGTTTAGTCCCCATGAGCTAGATACCATGATAGAGAAATTTACACAGACCAAGAGGCGATATGGTGGGCTTTAATATTTTTGTAGTTGGGTTAATACTAGGGTCGTTTGCCAATATGCTTATATATAGATTGCCTCATGGAGTGTCGCTTTTTCGCCCTGCTAGGTCGGTGTGTCCGCAGTGCAAGGCTACTATACCGTGGTATGAAAATATACCGCTAGTGTCGTATATATATCTCAAGGGTATCTGTAGTAGCTGTGAGACAAAGATATCTACTAGCTACTTTTTCGTAGAGTTGCTCAGTGGTATTTTAGCCGTGTTGCTGTGGTATAAACTTGGAAGCAGTTTTGAGTTTGTGCTGGTTTTGCTGTTGTTTGAGCTACTTTTGATACTATCTGTGATAGATATCTATCATCTAGCTGTGCCTGATTATATGCTTATACTAGCTGTGGTGGTGGCATTTATCTTGCCAGAGTTTGACTATATTGCGGCACTTAGTTTCGCTGGTGGTGGGTTTTTGCTAGAGTTGTTTGTGACATATTATATACAAAATATCAAAGCAAAACTCACAAAAAACAAAGAACTGCAAACTGCTAGAGCTATGGGAGAGGGCGATATACCCATATTTGCTATCATAGGTGGTGTTTTGGGCTCTACTTTGGGGCTTGTTGCTATCACCGTGGGTGCTTTTGTAGCACTAGTGCCATCTGTCATAGCTACATTGTATGGCAAAAAACCGCAGATACCTTTCATACCATATCTAGCAGTAGGACTGTTTGTCGTCTATGTCGGGGTTGATATATTGTGATACTTCGAAAATATATCTTGACCAGTTTTGCTAGTAGCTTTTTCCCTATATTTATAGTGCTTTTTAGTATAGTTTCACTCATAAATCTCATAAAACTAGCATCGCTTACGGCAGTTGTAGATATAGACTTTTTGGAGCTTGGGCTTCTGTATAGCTATGCTGTGCCTAGGATATTGTATATAGTTTTGCCTGTGTCGTTTTTTTTAGGTGCTATCGCTGGTATATCCAAACTTACCGCGGCATATGAGCTACTCGTGCTATCGACTATAGGTCTCAAACCTACTGCTGTGCTGAAAGTGTTTTTGCCGTTTGTGTTTATGCTGTCGTTTATCCTCATAGTTTTATCACAGATAGTTACACCCAAGGCACAATTTTTGAGCAAACAATTTATCAAAGAAAAACAACTCCAAGCAGTCATAAGCATAAAGGCATCGCAGTTTGGTCAAAAGTTTGACAACAAGATGGTATTTATAGAAAACAAAGATGGCAAAACTCTCAAAAGTATCAAGCTGTTTGAAAAAACAGGCGATAGAAGCACTATGATAGTAGCAAACAGTGCCGATATTCAAAACCATGCCGGAGTCGTGGAGCTAAACCTATATGATGGATATGGATATTGGACAGATATCAAAAACCGCACACAAGATAGCCTGAAGTTTGAAAAGCTATCCATAATAAACGAACAAAAGCTACTATCTCAAAAGCGCTTTCGAAATTTTGCTCAATACTGGCAAAAGATACAGACCAACAAAGGCGATGCATGGAACTTTGCTTTGGGAGTTTGTGAGGCCTTTATGCCCATAAGCTTGCTCTTTTTTATCATAGTTTTTGGATATTTTAACCCACGATTTAACAACAACAAAGCCAGTATGTCCGGGTTTGGGGTGTTTATAGTCTATGTGTTTTCATATCATGATATATCAGAGTTTTATCCGTTTGCTACTATAGCGGTCGTGCCTTTGTTTTGGTTTTTGTTGTCCTATTTTATATATACCAGAACGACAAAGTTGCGATATTGAATGCTAAACTTCTCTTTGCCTATGATGGCAGTAGATATTTTGGTAGTCAAAGTCAAAAGGACAAACAAGCAGTAGCAAATGAGTTTTTATATATATTTGCCAAGCTAAACATAGACTCACAGTTTGTATTAAGTGGGCGAACCGATAGAGGTGTCCATGCTACTAGACAAGTAGCCAACATATCATTACCGGCGTATTGGAGCGATATAGACAAGCTATCACAAACGATACAAACCATGCTTCCACCATCTATTGAGCTTAAAGATATATCAAAAGTGCCGGACGATTTTCACAGCAGATATAGTGCTACAAAAAGAGTATATAGATACATAGTCAAAAAAACCAAGCCATCTGTATATGAAAGTAGCTATGTAGGATATGAGCCAAACATAGACAAACAACTTGTAGCGGAAGCTATCAAAGAGTTTGTAGGTATATATGACTTTGAATTCCTAGCCAAAAAACCGCACGGTGAGACTGTGCGACAAATATATAGCACGAAGTTTTATGAATACGGAGAGTTTTATCTGTTTAAGTTTGTAGGGCGAAGTTTTCTACGAGGACAGGTGCGGTGTATGATGCAGTTTTTATTTGATATATCAAGTGGTGAGAAAACTATAAAACAGCTACGAGACAGTTTGACCAAAAAGAGCAAGCACCCACCAAGACTATGTCCACCAAATGGACTGTATCTCATGAAAGTTATCTATGGCACAATATAAAACAGCACCATAAGATAGTGAGAGATACTACCACACAACACAAACATATGCCATATAGCATGATTGTATGCTAGCGACTTCCAAGTATAAAACACGACACCTACAGAATAAAACAGTCCACCTATGAGCAAAAGCCACAGCCCAGCCTCGTGCATATTTGCTAGTAGTTGATTTGTCGCTAGGACTATAAACCAACCCATGATGAGATACAACACTACAGAGAGTTTTTCAAATCTGTTTGGATATACTCCTTTCAAGACTACACCGGCTATAGCTACAGCCCATATGACAGAAAATATAAACCACTTCATAGTATCATTTAGCATGATGAGTGATATGGGGGTATATGTGCCAGCTATGAGCAGATATATGGAAGCATGGTCAAACTGCCTGAAAATTTGTTTGACTTTGTCGTTTGTGATAGCATGATACAAAGTAGATGAGGTATAGGCAAATATCAATGTCCCACCAAACACAGCACAGCTGACTATAAGTATGGCAGAGCCGTTGATAGAAGCAAATGCTACTAGCACAGCTAGTCCTACTATGCTTAGCAACACTCCTATACCATGTGTTGTAGAGTTTATGACCTCCTCTACTAGAGTGTATTTCGGTGATGGTTTGGTTGTCATGTTGTATCCTTTGTTTGATTTTATCATATTTTGCTTAATTTTATATCAATGTTCTAAGATTATTAAAAAAAGGTATTTTTGAAAAAAAGAGAAGCGTGAGAGCACAATGCTAAAAACTTAGAGGTTTTTAGAGGTGTCCTTAAGACTATTTTGATATAATAGCAAAAAAAGGACGATGATGTTAGAGACGACATTTTATATGAATACGATATTGCAGTGGGCAGTGGCTTTTGGGATAGTTTTGGGCTTTGTAATAGTAGCGAAGATTTTGTATTGGGTAGCTACAAATATACTTAAAAAACTGGCCAAAAAAACAAAGGGTAAGCTAGATGATATACTTATAGATATCATAGAAGAGCCTCTGGTGTTTGTGGTGATTCTTGTGGGCATATGGGTGGCTTTGGGAACTTTGCACAAAACACAAAGTATAGACAATATACTCACAGGTGGCATATATATAATAGTAGTGCTAAATATCGCTTGGTTTTTGTCTAGATTGCTAGATGCTATGGTCAAAAATTATCTAGTCCCACTAGCACAAAAATCATCCGGCACTATGGATGACCAGATCATACCTATAGTGCGAAAAGGTCTGAAGCTCGGTATTTGGTCTATAGCCATACTAGTAGGACTCAACAATGCAGGCTACAACATAGGAGCACTTCTAGCAGGTCTGGGCATAGGTGGTCTGGCTTTTGCTATGGCGGCCAAAGACACTGTGGCAAACTTGTTTGGTGGTTTTACAATATTTGTAGACAAACCGTTTGTAGTAGGCGACAGGATAGTCACAAATGGTTTCGATGGGGTAGTAGAAGATATAGGTCTGAGAAGCTCACGAATACGGACACTAAACAGCAGGATAGTAACTATGGCAAACGCCGACATAGCAAACGGTGCTGTAGAAAATATATCTAGCGAACCACATAGAAAAGTCTCTATAAGTTTGGGGCTGACATATGATATGGATGAAAACAAGGTCGTACAAGCTATGAGTATAGTAGAAAATATCATCAAACAAACGGCAGAAGTCAAAGATGAATGTGTCGTAGGATTTAGCAGTTTTGGAGACTTTTCACTGAATATATCTGTGATATATTATATCATAAAAGGCGAAAATATGACAACGGCTAAAAACAACATAAACCTAAATATATTAAAAGAGTTTAACACTCACGGCATAGATATGGCATATCCTACACAGACGGTCATAGTCAAAAAGTAGCAAGATATGCGAGATATTGTCATAGTAAACACTGGCGGAACATTTAACAAACACTACGACCAAAAGAGTGGAAATATGGTCATAAACAAAGAGGAAAAAAGTCTCAAAAGTTTGACAAAAAAGATGTTTAGAAAAGATATCCGTATCATAAACATAATCCAAAAAGATTCTCTTTTTTTTGACGATGACGACAGGCGGTTGTTGCTAGAGACCATAAAATCACAAGCCAAAGCTAGGACGATAGTGATACATGGCACAGATACTATGAACCAAAGTTGCAAATATATAGCACAGCATATCAAAGACCAAACCATAGTTTTCACAGGTGCTTTTGTGCCGTATAGTATAGATGAGACTGAAGCGGTGGCAAACTTGAGTTTAGCAGTAGGATACGGACAAGCGGTCGAAAAATTTGGCACCTATATAGCTATGCATGGGGTGGTATCGCCACACAAAGATATCAAAAAAGACAAAGCAAACGATACTTTTATATGTTTGTGATACAATAGCCCCATGAAACTTTCACACATAGCAAAAGACTACGGCACAACGATAACAAACGATATAGAGATCACAGGACTAAACGATATAACCCATGCCACAGCAGGACAGGTCACATTTGTGGACAATGCAAAATACCAAAACCTACTAGCAGATACAAATGCCAGTGCTGTGTTTATCAAGCATGAGCTAAAACACCTATGCCCCAAAGATTGTATAGCGATAATATGCGATGACCCATATGTAGCTATGGCAAAGACTACGAAGTTTTTTGCCAAAAGTTTGTATAAAACCGAGGGTGCTAAACCACTCATAGACCCAACCGCTACTATCAAAGAGCGAGTATCTATAGGGCTAGATGTAGCTATAGGCCGCCATAGTGTAGTGTTTGATGGAGTGTTTATAGGGGACGATGTAACTATAGGAGCAAACAGTATTATATATCCAAATGTCACCATATATAGTGGCACAACTATAGGCGATGACTGTATAATCCATGCAAACACAGTGTTAGGAAGCGATGGGTTTGGATTTGCTCACGAAGGTGGCAAATATATCAAGATACACCACAACGGCATAGTCGCTATAGGCTGTGATGTAGAGATAGGGTCAAACACCTCTATAGACAAAGCCGTGTTTGGAGCTACGGCTATAGGCGATGGAGCCCGCATAGACAACCTAGTGCATATAGCACACAACTGCCGTATAGGACGAGGAGTTATCATCACAGGGCAGTGTGGATTTGCTGGGTCATCAACTATAGGCGACTACACTATCATAGGCTCACAAAGCGGAGTAGCGGGACACTTGAGCATAGCACCGCACACGACAATATCAGCACGAAGTGGTGTGACCAAGACGATCAAAGATAGCCACCGCCAATACACAGGGTTTCCACATATGGAGCATAAAACATGGCTCAAAATCCAAAGCAAAATAGCAAAGCTACTACCAAAGGATCGAAAATAAAACAAAAACTTTTTTCCATAGTGCTAGTGTTTGTGGCACTGTTTATCACATTTTCTTGTCTAGCTCCTGACAAAAAAATAGTAGGCGACATAGGATTTGTGCTATCACAATATAGTTTGGAGTATATAGGATTTATAAGCTACATATACTTAGTGTTGCTACTCTATCCGCTGTATAAACTAAACTTTGCCAAACTAGAAAACATAGCTTTGAACTCGTTTGTGTTGGTCGTGTTTTTTGTAGTATTTTTGATGTTTCAGTCGCTCATGATAGATAGCTCTCTATCTGGCAAGATAGGCGATATGATGGTGGATTATCTAGCATCTGTCATAGGATATATGGGTATTTGGCTTATCATCGTCATAAATTTTGCGGTTACATACATAATATTTTTTGGTAAATATCACGATGGGGCACAGATGCCAAAAGATATCAAAAAGTGGTTTGAAGCTACAGAAAAACCCAAGTCCGCCAAAGCTACTGCTACACCACGATATAGATCTGTGCCATCACAAGTAGCTAGACCAACTTTCAAGCCCACCAAACCAGCCAAATCTGCTCCAATAGTAGATGAGATTCGTGCTATACTTGATGATACCGGAGCCGTGCCGAAGATATATCTCTCTAGTAATACTCCAAAAAAACCAGCTCCAACTACACTGCCAAAACATACCTTGATAGTCAAAGAACTAGCAGAAAACAAAGAACTACTAGCAAACACTATAGACCAAGGCAGGTCAGTGTCAAATGATAAGTTCAAACTACCCAAAACAGAGTTTTTTCAAAAACCTAGCGGACATACTACAAAGATAGACGAGACCGAGATAGACAAAAAAGTCCAGCACTTGCTAGAAAAACTGGCGATATTTAAGATAGACGGCGATGTGATACGGACATATAGTGGACCACTAGTGACGACTTTTGAGTTTAAACCGGCTGCCAATGTAAAAGTGTCAAAGATACTAGGACTTCAAGATGACCTAGCTATGGCCTTGAAAGCCCAAACCATACGGATACAAGCACCCATACCAGGCAAAGATGTAGTCGGCATAGAAGTGCCAAACGACCAAAGCGATATCATATATATACGAGAGTTATTTGAGAGCAAACTGTTTAAAAACAGCTCCTCGCCACTCACACTAGCTTTGGGCAAAGATATAGTAGGCAATACATTTGTAACCGATCTCAAAAAGCTACCACACTTGCTCATAGCCGGCACTACTGGAAGTGGCAAAAGTGTAGGGATCAATGCCATGATAATGTCGCTGTTGTTTAAAAACTCGCCAGCAAACTTACGGTTAATCATGATAGACCCAAAGATGCTGGAGTTTTCTATATACAACGACATACCACACTTGCTAACACCAGTCATCACCTCCCCAGCAGTAGCTATCACTGTGCTAGCAAATATGGTATCGGAGATGGAAAACCGATATAAACTTATGGCAAACACAAAGACCAAAAATATAGAAAACTACAACACAAAGATAAACAAAAACGGCGGAGAAAAGCTGCCATATATAGTCATAGTCATAGATGAGTTAGCAGATCTCATGATGACTAGCGGCAAAGATGTGGAGATAAGTATAGCCCGACTGGCACAGATGGCTAGAGCTAGTGGCATACACCTCATAGTAGCGACACAGCGACCGTCTGTAGATGTCATCACAGGACTTATCAAAGCAAACTTGCCAAGTCGTATTAGCTACAAAGTAGGACAAAAGATAGACAGCAAGATCATACTAGACACTATGGGAGCAGAAGCACTGCTAGGTCGTGGCGATATGCTTTTCACTCCACCGGGGAGCTCTACTATTGTGCGACTTCATGCTCCGTGGATGACAGAAGAGGAGATAGACACAGTAGCCCAGTTTTTAAAAGCCCAACAAGAGCCAAACTATGACGAAAGTATCATCCAACAAGAGATAACTATAGGAGCAGTCAGCAAAGGCGGAGGCGGTGGTATAGACAAAGACGAGCTATATGAACAAGCAAAAGAAGTAGTCCTCACAGACCAAAAAACATCTATAAGCTACCTACAACGAAAGCTAAAGATAGGCTACAACAGAGCAGCTACTATCATAGACCAGCTACAGACAGGACAGGTGCTATCTGCTCCAAATACAAAGGGAATCCGCACTATATTATAG
>JAOZTH010000100.1 GCA_029939245.1 Arcobacteraceae bacterium | reverse complement strand
GCTTTTGCTTTTGCTTTAGATTTTGCAAAAACTTTTTTGCGAAAGAGCGAGCTGAGTTTATTTGTGTTCATATATTTTGTCCTTTATTTGTTTTGTTATCTCTTGTCTGTGCTTTTTTGAGGAGACCTTATATCTATGGTCTTGTGATACAGTCGCTACTTTGTGGCACTTGTCTCAAGTCTCTAGTCTCAAGTCTCAAGTCTCTAGTAACCTTGTGTCAGCACCACTATATGTTCCATACCGTTTTTGTCATCAAAGTTTTTGTAGTTTGGTATAAACTCTGCATTTTTGATGACGCCTATATATATCATATTGTGTTTTATGAGATTTGTTTTTAATTCATAAAAAGTCATATCAAATAGCTGAGCATATTTGTCTATGCTAAGCAGATAAAACTCACTGCCATAAGGCTGGGTTATTTCATCAAATACATCTACTATCTTGTGATTGAACATAGCTTGAGTTATATATTCTCCTACAAGCTTCTCGGACAAAATAATATTGCTTTGAGTGTCTTTGCCTTTGAGTAGCCTGGCTATTATGGGGCTGTGTATTATGTTTACGATTGATTTTAGAAACTTTTCGTTGTTTTTGAAAGTGCTTTTGAGAAATAAAGAAAGCATAAACTCAAGGTCATCTTCCAAATTTAATATAACTATATCATAATTTGACTTGATGATATCGTCCCAAAATACCTGGTCTATATAGTTGCCATCTTTGGTTGCTTTGTATTGTATGGAGTCTATGGAGTCCTGTGTCAAAAACTTGCCTATCTCTTCTATCTTTATGATTTCGTCTGTGCCTACTATACATATCTTTTGTGTTGATTTCAAAGTAGGTTTGACAATCTTTATACTTTTTGTATTTGGTATTTTCCTTTTTTTTAGTCTGTATTCCAACTCGCTTTTTAACAACAGCACCAACTCATCGTTTGGGTGTATAGGAGTATCCAAAGGAGGATTTAGCATCAGTTTGTAGTTGTCTTTGTGTCGCCTGATACCTATCAGCACACCGTTGCCTAGTGCCATATATGCATGCTCAAATGTAGTATTTTTATCTACTACTTTACTGGCTTTTATTCTGTAAAAATCATAATCCTTAAACGACAATAGATTTAAAAATATCTTGAAATAATACGGCTCTATGATAGAATGGTTTAAAAATTGTTGCATTATTTCGTTGTGTTCTACCAAAGTATATGTCAAACTAGTAGGCTCAAATATCTTGTCGTACACATCGTCATAATACGCCCCCCGTTGTGTCTCTATGACAAACTGGATATCTTTGTTTGTGAAGTTTTTGTGTGTAGTCAAAAACTTCGCTATTTTGATATTTAGGTTTTGGACTTTTTTGCTTTCATCTTTTAGCATCAAAATTTTTCTAGCATAATTTATATTGGTCTTTTTGTATGAGTTCCAGTTTAGCTCATCTCCTGCTATCAAAACTATCTCCAAGTTTGGATATTTTCGCAAACCTTGCTTAAACACCTCTATATTATCTACAAATGGCAAAAATATCACCACATCTTGTATCTGTTCGGATTCTTCATAATAGTAGCTTATCTCCTTGAGTATAAACTCCAGCTTTTGGTTTTGGTTTATGATAACTATATGATTTTTGCCCCTGTATGGGTGGAAGCCATTTTTGACATTGTTTGTGATACTTGACATAAGCCCTGTGATGATAGATATCAAAGCACCGCCTATTATCAGCCCCAACAGAAGCTCAAGTATGCCAAAGCTTGTCTCTATAGCACCTTTTGCACTTACTATAGCACCAGGACCCAAAAATATATTTAAACTAGTATCGTCACCACTATAGACAAACGAAAACATAGACACTATAGACATACTTAGCAAAAGTAGCACAAATATCTGTGCCCATATAGACGATGTAACAAAAGCACCGATACTAAAAAACTTTTTGATGACATTTTTCATACGAAGCAGCTTAAATACTTTAAGAAATCGCAAAAATCTCACCGCTCTTGCTATCACCAAATCAGCTTGAACTCCTGTGATCAAATATGGCAGTAGAGATACTATATCTATAAGTATAAACGGTGTCCAAGTAAATATCAGTCTGCCTTTGATACCACTATAGCGAGTATTGTGTCCTATAGTGATATATCTCAAACTTAACTCAAAAAGGAAAAATACCACAGTCACATACTCTATTATACCAAAGAGATATACAATAGTGTCTGAAAAGCTAAACAGATGGCTACTAAACGATACAAATATATTGACGACTATGATAGCCAATATAGTATTTTGAACGATAACTCCATATCGTGATTGGTTTGGTTTCTCAAGTGCCTTATATATTTCAAATAATATTTTTTTCATTTTGTCTCTTTTTCTTGGTTGCCAACTTCACTCAATGCCGAAGCCACGATACCTGCCGGCACCCCTATGACACAAAGTCCTATGAGAAGTGTGATAGATGTAAATATCTTGCCACCTACTGTGATAGGATATACATCGCCGTAGCCTACAGTGGTCAGTGTAGACACCGCCCACCACATAGAGTCAAATATACTTCGAAAAACTTCAGGTTGAGCTTCATTTTCAAAGTAGTATATACCCACCGATGCTAGATAAAACATGATGATAGTCAATACAAAAAATATCACAAACTCCTCTTTGGCATTGTATAGAGCTTTTTGAAATTTATCCATAGTTTTGCTATATTTTGAAAGCTTAAACAGCCTCAACAATCTAAACAATCTAAATGCCCTGACAGCTCTCAAGTCAACCACCATAGATAGATAAAATGGCAAAATAGCTAGCAAATCTATGACACCATAGAAGCTAAATATGTATGATAACTTTTTGTCTGCTGTCCAGACTCGCACTATATACTCCACGGTAAATACCCCTACGCTAAACACCTCAAACATATACAGATATTCTCTCGTAGATGGCTGTAAGTCTGGCATAGTTTCTATAGAAAATGTGACGACAGACAATATTATAAGCAGCTGTATAGATATATCAAATACACGACTGGATATGTTGTCGTTGATATCTACTAGGTTTTTGAGATATTGTTTTGTATTTGTATTGTTTGTCATAC
>JAOZTH010000001.1 GCA_029939245.1 Arcobacteraceae bacterium | reverse complement strand
TAATTTTAGTCGGCTGTGGTGGCAAAGGCGGAGGTAGTGATGGCGGAGGCGGAGGCTCTACCGATACGAGCTTTAAGTTCACTTCGTCTGCTACTGTCAATATAGATGAAAATCAAAACTCAGCTGTGACACTACTAGCATCGCAAAGTGGCGATGACAAAAATATCACATATACTATCAGCGATGGCGATAGTGCTGACTTTGACATAAACGGCTCTACTGGTGTAGTGACCTTTAAAACAGCTCCAGATTATGAGACCAAAACCTCATACACATTTTTAGCGACTGCCAAAGAAACTTCTACAGATATAGGTGCTACTTTGGATGAAGCAAATCAAACAGTGGTTATAAATATAGTAGATATATTGGTAGCTATAAGTGACAAAACCATAGAGGTCAAACAAGGCATGCTACTACGAGAAGTTTTTGATACTACTGCAGATACTACAGGATATAGTTTCGCCATAGTAACTCCGCCTACCAAAGGGACAGCGACTATCATATCTGACAAAAATTTCACATATCAATACACCGATACAGCAGGTGCTACAAGCGATAGTTTCGTAGTGAAAGCTACTGTCGATGGCGAAGAGAAAAATGCGACTATCACTGTAGATATAGCCATAGACCCACTTTTTGTGCATCAGTGGTATCTTAAAAACACAGGACAAAGTGCTTTTTCGGAAAAAAATGGCACGACCGGTTCTGATATAAATCAAGATTTGACTATCGGCGAAGGGCTGACTGGTGCTGGTGTAAAAATAGCTATCGTAGACAGTGGGCTAGAGATAGCCCATGAGGATTTGGCGGATAATATTGAACCTGGTAAATCTTGCGACTTTGATGGCGAATCCTTTAGTACCTCATGTCAAGACAACGATCCGACTAGTAGCACAACAGATGGAGATCATGGCACAAGTGTGGCAGGACTTATTGCTGCAGTTGGTTGGAATGGCAAGGGCGGCAGAGGTGTAGCTCCAAAGTCAAGCATAAGAGGCTTTAACCTACTTGGCGGATATCCATATTTATCTTATTATGCATATTCGTTAGGTAGCGACCCTATGTCAGCGGATGTTGATATTTTCAATCAAAGCTATGGTATCACTTATACATCTGCTAGATCTGCGAGTGAATTTCATGATGGAATTTATTGGAATGGTGTAGAAAAGCTAAGAGATGGCAAGGGCGCAATATATGTTAAATCTACAGGAAATGGCTTTGGAAAATATAAAGACGCAAACTGTAGTGCAGCAAACGATATCAATATTTCATGTGAAAACTCAAATATGGAACCACACGATACTCACCCAGCAAATATTATGGTAAGTGCCATAAATGCTCACGATAAAGTATCGTCTTATACTACTTGGGGTTCTGGTGTGTGGATTGGTTCTTATGGCGGTGAGTTTGGTTCTAACTATCTACAGTATGGTGAATCAAAATCTACATCTGGTCCAACCATGATAACAACAGATCAATCTAGCTGCTCAAAAGGATATACAAATAGAACATATGATATAGGTGGAGTGTCTGGTAGAAAAGCAACACCTTTTCATGATACTACTCACGCTATCAACCAAAACTACAATCAAGATTGTAACTATATTTCTACTTTCAATGGCACATCATCGGCTACACCAATACTATCTGGAGTAGTTGCATTGATATTGGAGGCAAATCCTGCTTTGACATGGAGAGATGTCAAGCATATACTAGCATCGTCAGCCGTGCAAGTAGATAGCTCAAGACAGGCTATCGACTACACTACAGGGGCTGGTAACTATGTAGCCCAGCCTGGTTGGATCACAAATAGTGCTGGATTTAAGTTTCACAATGCCTATGGATTTGGCAAGGTAAATGTAGATGGAGCCATAGCTTTGGCAAAAGTCCACACTAGTTTGCCTGCATTTATAAAAGGCGATTGGACTAGTAGCGGTACTATAAATACAGCTATACCAGACAACAGTGCCACAGGTGCTAGCGATACGAGCAGTGTGTCTGTCGATCTTACCATAGAGGCAGTTTGGCTAGAAGTAGATATATCTCATACCCACACGGGCGATTTGGGTATCGAGCTAATATCTCCTAGTGGCACTAGAAGTGTGCTTTTCACTATCAAAAGTGGTTTTGGTGATTCTGATAATTTAGAAGATATGAGAATGCTGTCAAATGCCTTTTATGGTGAAGACAGTATCGGAGACTGGACTATCAAAGTCGTAGATACAGGTGATACTGATACTGGTGTGCTGAAAAGCTGGAAGATAAAATTCTTTGGTCGTTGAGACAAAGATATAGATATAATTTAAGGAAAATAATATGATAAATAAAAAAATAATGATCTTGGTTTTGTTGGTCGCTACCGTATCGGTGGTGTTTGCTATCAAGACCAAAACAAAAGAAAAGAGTAGTGTATTTGCCAAATATGCTACAGGAGTTGAGTTTGAAAGTGGCAAAGATAGATTTAAACTAATGCCCGGAGTATTTGCAAAAACTCAAAAAACACAAAGTAGCAAGACAAACACTGCAAAAAGCGGTTCAAGTATAAAAAGCTTAGGCAAAAAAGGCAATCTAGAGATATATGTCAAAGAGGACATAGTCCCAAACAAGACAGCCTCAAGCACAGCATCTACATCTGCTACTATAGCTCCCACATCAAACGACAAGATGGTAGTGTATAACACCAGAACCAAAAATGCCGGCATAGTCATGGGGACGATCATAGTCAAATATACCGACTCTAGCGATATAGATAGTTTGAGAGCAAATTATCCTATCAAACTGCTTTCAAATATCAAAAGTTTGAGTTATGCTATTTTTGCACCTGACAATATCGTAGATATATTTTCTATAACAGATAACTTAAAAAAAGAAACTACGATAAAATCTGCAAAAGTAGAGATACTAGAAAACTTAAACACAGCTCACTAATTTTTTCACAGCAAAGAGACAGCCTACCGTCTCTTTGCTTTGGTTATGATGTAGTCATACCATCTATCATAGCCCAAATCGTATGATATATCTCGACTACAATACCAAAATTTATTTTAATTTGATATAATACTAAAAAATAGGATAATTATGGACAAATCAAAATATATATGGATGGATGGCGATATGGTGCCGTGGGATGAGGCAAATATACATGTGCTTTCGCATACTTTGCACTACGGCAACGGAGTGTTTGAAGGCACCAAAGCATACAAAACTCACGATGGCAGATGTGCTATATTTAAGCTACACGAACACACCCGCCGGCTGTTTGATTCTGCTAAGATGACACTGATAGATGTGCCATATACTATAGATGAGCTAAACCAAGCACAGATCAAGCTACTACAAGACAACAAGCTATATGACGGAGCATACATACGACCTTTGGTCTATCTAGGATATGGTGTCATGGGTATATATCACAAAGAAGCTCCTGTAAAAGTGAGTATAAGTGCATGGAAGTGGGGAGCATACTTGGGCGAAGAGGGTATGAAAAACGGCATACGACTAAAGATATCATCTATGACTAGAAACTCAAATACATCTGGACTAGGCAAAGCAAAGGCATCGGCAAACTATCTCAACTCACAGATGGCAAAACATGAAGCGATAGATTGTGGATATGATGAAGCGCTCATGAGAGACGACCAAGGCTACATAGCAGAAGCTAGTGGGGCTTGCTTTTTCATGGTTTGCGATGGCTGTCTCATATCGCCACCAAATGACAATTCGCTCAACTCCATCACACAAAAGACAGTCATAGACCTAGCTACTGATATGGGGCTAGAGGTCAAAAGACAGAAGATAACTCGTGAAGAGGTATATATATGCGACGAGTGTTTTCTCACAGGCACTGCTGCCGAGATAACGCCTGTGCGAGATGTAGATAGCAGAGTTATAGGAAACGGCAAAGCAGGAGATATAACCAAAAAACTCCAAAGTGCCTACTTTGACTTAGTCGCAGGCAAAAATGAAAAGTATATAGACAGTCTGACCTATATCAACTGATGACTAGACCAATATCGTATGTCATAGCAAAGTTTCAAGACGAAAAGGCTTATAGTAAGCTTCGAACTCAAAGCAAACTTGATAAGCTATTGTCGATATTGCCACCTACACTCAAAGATGGAGTTGAGTTTTTTTATACAAAAAACGATGTACTGTTTTTTGTGCTAAATCACCCTATGTACAAACAAGAATTTAAACATAATACCGATATGATATTGACGATATTATCTCAAATAGGTTTTCCTAATATCAAAGATATAAACTATTTTGTCACAAATAAGCCAAAAAAAGATAACTTTAAGCCAAAACCGATATTATACCCACAATACATAAGACAATCTTATGGTATATTTGATAATCTTGCTACAGATAGCAAGGTTTATAAAAAATTTGAACAAATAAGATTGTCGATAAGGAGAAAATATGAGCAAGATGTATGAGCCAAACAAGGGTATATTTCAAAACCCTGTATTTAAGGATATGGATGACTATAAAAGTCTAGTCAAAAAATTTGACGACGACTATGCTGGCACTTGGGGAGAGTTAGCTCGCGACAATATAACATGGCAAAAGCCATTTACCGATGTGCTGGACGAATCAAAAGCACCATTTAACAAGTGGTTCAAAGATGGCAAGATGAATGTAGCATATGAGTGTGTAGACAAACATGCCAAAGAGCGAGGCGATAATATCGCTATATTGTTTGAAGCAGATGATGGCACAAATATAAAAATTTCTTATAAACAACTAGCAATCAATGTAAACAAAACTGCAAATTTATTTATGGGTGAATATGGTATAAAAAAGGGTGACAGAGTTGTGCTATATATGCCTATGATACTTGAAGCGATATATTCTATGCTCGCATGTGCAAAGATAGGTGCTATTCACTCTATAGTATTTGGTGGATTTTCATCACAAGCCTTGAGAGATAGAATCATAGATGCCAAGGCAAAGTTGGTGGTCACAGCTGATGGAGCATATAGAAAAGGCAAGCCATATATGCTAAAACCAGCTGTAGATGAAGCTATGAGAAGTGGATGTGAGACAGTGCAAAATGTCTGTGTAGTTAGACGAAACTTTGAAACCATACAAACAGAGCCAAAAGACAGCTTCTACGATGAGCTTATCCAAAAACAAAGCGAAAAACTAGAGACAGTGTGGCATGATAGTGAAGATCCGTTATTTTTGCTATACACTTCTGGTAGCACAGGACAACCAAAAGGAGTGCAACACAATATGGCAGGATATATATTGTGGGCGAAACTAACTATGGGCTGGGTATTTGACAACCGCCCAGAGGATACTTTCTGGTGTACAGCCGATATAGGGTGGATCACAGGGCATACCTACATAGTGTATGGACCACTGGCAAACGGCACTACTACTGTGGTATTTGAGGGAGTTCCTACATATCCAGATGCTGGACGATGCTGGAAAATGGTGGAGCAACATAGTATAAATCAATTTTACACAGCACCTACGGCCATAAGAATGCTACACAAGACAGGACAAGACGAACCTACAAAATACGACACAAGCAGTCTAAGAGTGCTAGGAACTGTAGGCGAGCCTATAGACCCACCTGCTTGGAAGTGGTATTATGAAGTTGTAGGTCAAAGCAGATGCAGTATAGTAGATACTTGGTGGCAGACAGAGACAGGCGGACATATGGTTTCACCTATCGCTTCTTGCACTCCTATCAAACCAGGATGTGCCACTTTGCCACTGCCGGGTATCCAGGCTGCTATCATAGAGACAGATGGCGAGGCTACACCTATAGGAGAGAAAGGTTTTCTATGTATCACAAAGCCGTGGCCGTCACAGATACGGACTATATGGGGCGATGATGAGCGATTTGTCAAAGCATATTTTGGTGATTGTGTCTATGATGGTCGGCCTGTGTATTTCTCTGGAGATGGTGCCATGATAGATGAGAGCGGATATATCACTATAACTGGACGAACCGATGATGTCATAAATGTAAGCGGTCATAGGATAGGCACTGCCGAGATAGAAGCATCGATAAAAGATAGCGACCGTGTAGCCGCATCTGCTGTAGTAGGCAAACCACATGAGATAAAGGGTGAGGGTATATTTGCTTTCATCGTGCTAAAAGATGAGGGCAGTATATCAAAAGATGATTTGAAGTTGGAGCTAAACAAGATACTCAAAGCCGACATAGGAGCTATAGCTTTGCTAGATGATATCATCATAGTGCCAGACCTACCAAAAACAAGATCGGGAAAAATTATGAGACGAATACTGCGAAGTATTGTCAAAGGTGAGGCTATCACTCAAGACACATCTACTTTGGAAGATGCAAACATAGTAGGAGTGATAGAAGAGTTGTATAAATAAATAGCGAAAGACTTGTATTAGAGATACACTTAAGGGCACCTCTAAAAATATCTTGAAAATGAGCAAAATGTATAGATGACAAATGATATTTAGAGGTGTCCTTTTGTATTGTTTTCAAACAATACAAAAGACAGATATTTGTCTAAAGGGCATCTCTTGCATAACTCTTACTCGTGTAAATCACAACATTGTAAATCACACGAGTTAAATTAATATCTTTTGATAGAATAAAAGAAAAAAGGAAATCTAGATATGTTTAATGTTGGCTCCGTTGTTAGTGGTAAATACTTTTTCGACAGAAAAATCAAAATCAAAATATTGACAGAATACATAAACAACAATCAAAGTTTTACTTTAAAAGCTCCAAGAGGATATGGAAAAACATCTCTCATAGAGCATATATTTTTAAACATAAAAGATAAAAAAACTACTCCCATATCATGTGATATAAAAAGATATCCAAATATTGACTTGCTAACTCAAAGTTTAAGTGAAAAGTATTTTGCTATTTATGGTATAAAAAACTTTGTACAAAAGGCCAAAAAGATGGTAACTGATTTGATAGATGAGATAGATACAGTTCAGTTGTCTTATAACGATATAAAAACGACTATCAAGTTGCTTTCACATGATACACAAAAATTAGAACACTTATGTTCAATGTTAGATGAATTTGAGACTATAAATATAAAACAAAACCACAAAACAGTGATATTTTTAGATGAATTTCAAGATATTTTAAAATACAACTATCCAGAAATTCTAAATATACTTCGAGCTACATTTCAAAAGCACAAAACTATTACATATATTTTTGCAGGGAGTATAGAAAAGCTTATGTATCATATTTTTGAAAAGTATTCATCTCCGTTTTATAAATTTGGAATAGTTTTAGAACTTGATCTATTTGATAAAAAAGATTTAAAAACCGATGTTATAAAGTTATTGAAAAATAAAAACATTATATTTCAAAATCCAATGGATTTTGACGATATCCTTACTAGATTAAATTGTCACCCATACAATACTGTGATGTTGCTACAAAAGATTTATTATTTACTTTTAGAAGACAATAGAAATACAATCAAAAAAGATGATATAGCAAGAGCTTATAACTTAGCTTATGATTCTGCAAAAAGACTAATAGAAGCAGAAATAGAAAGAACTAAAAATATCAAAGGCACATATAAGCTAATGTATGACATAGCAAACAACACTGCCGATGGCTTGGATTCAAACCTAAGATATCTAAGAAATGTACAATTGGAAAATCTAGGTTTACTGACTAAGGTTTCTAAAGGAAAGTATGAGATACAAGATAGCTTTATGGTTGATTATTTGACAGCAGAGGTGCCAAAGTGATCAAAGGTATCTCTGGTTTGAGATATGTATACATAGTAGCAGCAATAGAGGGTTTTGGGAGGTTGCCATAAAGAAAACAACAATAGGCTCGCAAGCTGTGTCCGTAGCACAAATACCAGCTAACTGTGAAGCTGGTATTTTGTGTGGGTATGACTATAAGCCGTGTTTTGTATCTGACGATAATTTATCTACTCTCTAAATCGCTTTAGAGTTCTAGCGACAAGCTGATGGATTTGTCTCTAAAATAGAGATAAATCCTATGTGAAGTTTACCATGCTTGTCTTGCTACAGGTTGGGTTTACATAGCTATATGGATTGTTCCATATACTGGTGAGCTCTTGCCTCGCCTTTTCACCCTGACCGTTTGGCTTGCCAAATGGCGGTTTGTTTTCTGTTGCACTTATCCCTTGGGTTTCCCCAGCCATCTGTTAGATGGAACCATACTTCACAGTAGCACGGACTTTCCTCTCAAGAAACATTCTCAAGCTATCATCTGTCATACCTTTGGGTATTTTATCCAAACTTTCTTAATCCAAAAGTTATTTGCTGAAAATTACAAAAAAGTCAATACACTCAAACACAAAAGCATTGCCATAGTTGTGTTAAATATCTTTATATACTTGTCGTTGGTCAGCAGTTTTTGCATAGCCACACCACCCAAAGCCCAGCTGTTTGTAGAGACTATGCCACTGAGTAGATATATAAAAGCTATCATCAACACTTGAGAAAAGCTATGCTCAATATCGTTTACAAATATAGTCGTGCTGCTTATCGCCATGACCCATGCCTTGGGATTTACCCACTGAAACACAGCACTTTGCCAAAAGGTCAATGCCCTACTCTTGGTGGATTTGTCATATTTTGTAGTATTTGTGGCTATCTTATATGCTAGATAAAACATATAAAATGCTCCTGCATATTTGACCACTTCAAACAGCTGTGGGTATCTTTCAAACACCACACCTATACCCAACCCTACTAGCACTACCATGAGTGGAAATCCTATGATTATACCTATCATATGTGGTATAGTTTTTTTGTATCCAAAAGTCAGTCCAGACGATAGTAGCATGATATTGTTTGGTCCTGGAGTCATCACCGATGACAATGTAAATGTAGCTATGGCTACTAGCATACTGCTTGTGTATAACTCTATCATATAGCTGCCTGAACTTCCCATCTGGCTTGGACTATCATGTTGTCATCGTGATATAGTTTCGCTACAAAAACATCTCCTATATCATAACCCCCTACTCCACTAGGTGTGCCACTCATGATGATATCGCCATTATTTAAACTCATAAAACTTTTGCACTCGTCTAGTATCTGCTGTGGTTTGTATATCATCATATCATATGTGGCATATTGTCGCAGTTTGTCGTTGAGATATAGCTCCATCTTTAGTCCTGTTGTGTCGCTATCGAACTTCACAAAATCACCTAGCACCGCACTTTTGTCAAATGACTTGGCTCTCTCCCACGGAAGTCCCTGTTTTTTCATACTGTTTTGGATATCTGCTTTGGTCAAGTCAAGTCCAACTGCTACACCTGCTATGCTTTCGTCTATTATCATGAAACATATCTCACACTCATATCTAGTCTCACTACTGATATGATACAATCTATCTGTTATGGCACTGTTTGGCTTGTTGAATACCACCATACTATGAGGTGTTTCGTTGTTTAGCTCTTTTATATGCTCTACATAGTTTCTGCCTACACATACTACTTTTGATGGCGATATGGTTTGGTTTTCAAATTTTATCGTATTTATAATTTATCCTTTTTGTTTTGTTTGTTGTTTTGTTTGTTGTTTTGTTTGTTGTTTTGTTTGTTGTAGCTTGTGAGTAGCAGTATCATGCCGTATGCCATCAACACAGCAAACACTGTGCGGATGATTATCACCAAGAAAAAATCCGCTCCAAATATGACAAATAGCAAAGTATCCTCTACTATAGCATGGCATATCATGAGAAATATACTCACGAAATATATCTCTTTTTTTGACATATTGCCTCTCTTTGCCTCTTTGATCAACACTCCAGCTCCATATGTGATACCCAGTATTATACCGACTATCAGGCTAAATCCTACTGTGATATTTTTGCCCAGTTTTTCGAAAAATTCTCTAGATTTTATAAAATCCATCAAAAATATGAGAGCGGTTATCAGCACTATTATTTTAACAGACAGCACCACAGACGACACAGCGGAGCTTTGAAGTAGCGACCATATATCATCGTGAGTGCTTACAACAAAATCACCACTAGTGATATAGCTATCAAACCAATATGACGGCATGATAGAAACTACAAAACCGGCAAAAAACCCTGCGATTAGACGAAAGCTATATGAAAATATATTTGATATACCTATCTGTTTGAGTATCGCTCCCTCCACTACAAGTGAGTGGCAGATACCCAAAAACACAGCCAATATGCTCCACTGGTGTGCGGTCATATCTAGCGGTGCTGCAAATGCCACGGCGGCATATAGGTTTAGAAACATTCCGCTTATAATAGCTAGCGATGCCTCTTTTGGCAAACCTATCACAGAAGTCCATGGCTCCACCACAAACGACACATAGTCCAAAATATTGTAAAAATAGAACACTTCGGATAGTATATATATAGGGATAACTAGCTTCAAAACTATCCACGAACTATGGATAGATGTTTTTATCGTTTCTATATAGTTCATATCTATGGCTAGCTAAGTCCGCCTTTTGCTTCTAGTCGTTTTTCTATCTTGTGTCCTACGAAACTCAAAAGCGATGTGATACATAGATACAGCAAAGCTATGACTATCCAAGTCTCAAATGGCGAAAATGTATTTGCTACTATCTCTTTGCCGACTTTGGTGAGATCAGTTATGCTTATGACTGATATCAGTGATGAGTCTTTGACAAGTGCTATAAACTCACCTACAAGTGTAGGCAAAGCTCTTTTGATAGCTTGTGGCATGACTATATATCGCATTGTATCAAACTGCCCTAGTCCTAGCGACTTCGCTGCCTCGGCTTGTCCTTTGTCTATAGACTGTATAGCACCTCGTAGCACCTCTGCCATATATGCACCAAAAAATACACCCAAAGAGAGCACTCCAGCAGTAAATCGCTCTAGCCCAAATATATTTGCTACGATAAAATAAAACAAAAATATCTGCACTAGCAATGGAGTGCCTCGTATCAATGTAATATACACAGTGGCAATATCTCTCAAAAATACATATGCCGACAGCTTCATAGAGGATATAAGTATGCCTATAAGCACAGCGAGCAATGCCGCAAATACAGATACTTTGATAGTGATGTATAGTCCGTTTAACACAGGACCAGCATGTGTAGTCTCTTTGGTTGCTATGAAGTCGCCCTCAAACACTTTTTCGCCCACTTCATAATCAAACTTAAAGCTCTTGTCTAGCTCCTCAAGTTTGATTAGGTCCTCTTTTTGTTTTATAAAAAAAGCACCATTTTCAAAAGCTAGGATACCGTTTGCCGGAGATTGTATCGTGATAGTCTCATCATATACAAAATACTTTGGCACCGAAGTCCACTTCCACACATAGTTCATATTTGCGGCCGCTGAATAAAAAAACCATCCAACAGCTACGAAAAAGAAGCCAGCGACAAAGTGTCCAAATATCCTATTTTCTAAAAATGGTTTACTTTTCATATACTACTGAACTCTTTGTAGCCAACTTTTGTCTACGAGCCATTTGTTATATGTTTTTGCAGCAAAATCTTCTACTTTGTCATCTTTAGCTTGTCTTAAAAAGTTGTTTAGCCAGTTCAAGAAGTCAGGGTCGCCTTTTCTTATAGCCCATCCGAGTGGTTCATAAGTCAGCGGTGCATCTAGGTGTATCAATCTGTCGCCACCTTTTCCTGCCATAAATGTGACATTGTATGGCTGGTCATAGACCATAGCATCTGCTTTGCCACTCAGCACTTCTGATACTGCGTCTGATTCAGTTTCAAATGTAACTATCTTTGCTTTTTTGAAAAACTTTCTAGTAGCTATCTCACCAGTAACTCCTAGCTTAGTTGCTATAGTTAGCTCCGCATTGTCTAGCTCTTTTGCTGAAGTGTATTTACCTTCGTGAGCTTTGTTCATCAATATAGTTTGACCTACTACTATATATGGATTTGCGAAGTTTATTTTTAAATTTCGCTGTTGTGTGATAGTCATACCAGACATGATAATGTCGTATTTTTCTGTGATAAGTCCTGCTATGATACCGTCCCATGCTGTAGGGATGATCTTTAGTTTGACGCCCATATCTTTTGCCATCTTTTTTGCCATATCTACATCGTAGCCTATGATGTTGCCTTTTTTGTCTTTCATCTCAAATGGCATATACCCAGGCTCCATACCAACTCTTAGCTCGCCTCGTTGAACAATTTTGTTCAAAGTTGAATCTTTCCACAACTGCAAACTAGCAGTTCCGCTATCATTGCTAGTCGTTGATGTAGTTGCTTCTTTTGTGCTATTTTGTCCGCTATCGTTGCACCCTGCAAATGCCAGCATTGTAGCCATTATCAATATATATTTTATATTTTTCATATTTTATTTTCCTTTTTATTTAATCTAATGCGAAAGTATTTCACTTAAAAATAGTTTCGCTCTGTCGCTTTTTGGGTTGTTGAAAAACTCCTGCGGAGTGTTCTCTTCAACTATTTGTCCCTCGTCCATAAATACAATTCTGTCTGCTACCTCCTTAGCGAAACCCATCTCATGAGTCACACATACTATAGTATAATTTTCTTTTGCTAGGTCTTTCATCACCGACAGCACATCGCCTATCGTCTCTGGGTCAAGTGCCGATGTAGGTTCATCGAAAAGCAATATAAGTGGCTTCATAGCAAGACTTCTAGCTATAGCTACACGCTGTTTTTGTCCTCCGCTTAGGTCTTGTGGATAAGAATCTTTTTTTTCTATCAGCTTGACTTTGTTTAACAACTGTTCAGCTACTTTTGTAGCTTCTTGTTTTGAGCTTTTTTTGACCAAAGTTTGTGCTAGAGTTATGTTTTCTAGTATAGTCAAGTGTGGAAACAGGTTAAAATGCTGAAACACCATACCTACTTTTGTCTTGATAGATTTCATATTTTTTCTACTTTTGTATATATCTATGCCATCTACTATTATGTTGCCACTATCTATAGTGTCTAGGTTGTTGATACATCGTATCAAAGTGCTTTTGCCACTACCACTAGGTCCACAAACTACTACTATCTCGCCCTTTTTGACAGAAAAATTTATATCTTTCAGTGCTTGAAACTCGTCAAAAAATTTGTCTATGCTGTTCATCTTGATTATCATATCGTATTATAACCGATTATTATAAAACCAACTCAAAAAGTTGCTCTTTTTATAAGATTTTCTACAAACTCTTGGTATATTGTTAGATTTTCTTTTTTTGTGCTTTCATATCTAGTGACGATGACTGGCGTGGTGTTGCTAGCTCGCACAAGAGCCCAGCCATCTGTAAAGTTTATACGGTAGCCGTCTATATCTATGATACTTTTTATCTGTGGTTTTAGATTTTTGTCTGTATCTAGTATGTCGCCTATGTTGTCCATGATTTTAAACTTTGTATCCTCTGTGGTGTGTATCTTTATCTCGTCTGTGTTGTATATCTCATCGAAACTGGCTATTTGTCCATCTATATCTATGCCTTGATTTATAAGTTCCATGATACGAAAAGTAGCATAGACAGCATCATCAAAACCAAAAAACCTATCAGCGAAAAACAGATGTCCCGACACTTCTACAGCAAAGTCGGCCTTGTGCTTTTTGATAGCTACTTTTAAGTTGCTGTGTCCTGTCTTTGCCATGATAGTCTTGCCACCGTTTTTTTCTATAGTATCATACATAACAGATGAGCATTTGACTTCACCTATGACTGTAGGATTTTTGAGACTTTTTGCTAATATTATAGCTAGCATATCTGGCTTGATATTTTGCTTTTTTGTCAAAAATGCCACTCTGTCAGCATCGCCATCATAAGCAAATCCATATACGCTATCTGCTTTTAGCTCCTGTTTTATGTCGCTTAGGTTTTTTTCTTCACTTGGGTCTGGGTGGTGTGCTGGAAATGTTCCATCTGGATCGCCATAGAGTATCTTGTAGTTTATGTTTAGTTTTTGCAATATCTGTTCTAGCACTGTGTTTGCTACCCCGTGACCACAATCAAACACAAACTTCTGTGGCATATCTCTCAAGTCGCGAAACTCTTTTGTCATATATTCTATGTATTTTGTCTTGACATCTATAGTGGTAGCTTTGGTATTGTCTGCTATAGCTGTCTGTTGGTTTTTGACTATTGTCTCGCCTAGAGTATATATATCATCGCCAAAAAACGGTTTGTTGTCTACTGTTATTTTGAAGCCATTGTATTGTGGTGGATTATGACTACCTGTGATCATCACGGTGGCATCTGGCTTGATACCATCAAACTCATAGTGTCCAGCAAAATAATTTACCCCTGTAGCTACCATACCCATATCTAACACATGACAGCCTGCCATATTTAGACCACTTGTCAAGTATCCACCCAGCACCACTCCATGCTCTCTAGCATCATATCCTACTGCAACCGCACCGCCTTTAGTTTGCCTACAAATATAAACTCCTAGAAAATAGCCTATCAGTTTGACTGTTTTTTCGTCTAGCTCTGTCTCATATATGCCTCGTATATCGTATTCTCTAAATATTGTTTGTGTTATCTGTGTTGTTTCCACTAGTGTATCCCTATCCTCAGTGCTTCGGTAAACGATGTCGTGCCGTCTACTATAAGGTCTGCAAGCCTATCTTGTATGGTTGTCATACCTTTTTTTCTCATAAAATTTCGCAATTCACTCTCCTCTTGATCTTTTTTGATAAATTTTTTGACCTCTTCATCTACTACAAACAGCTCCCCTATAGCCACTCTGCCACTATATCCTGTAAAGTGGCATTGGTTGCACCCTACGGCTTTGTATGTTTGTATTTTTGTATCTATGTTTAACTTTGTTTTATAAAAGTCACCATCAAGGTCTATAGATTTACAATGCACACATAGCTTTCTAACTAGTCTTTGACTTAGCACTCCTAGAAGCGAGCTAGATATCAAAAACTCTTCCACTCCCATATCTACTAGCCTAGTGATAGCTCCTGTAGATGTGTTTGTATGCAAAGTGGAAAACACAAGATGCCCAGTTAGAGCGGCTTGCACTCCTATATGTGCTGTCTCTTTGTCTCGCATCTCGCCTATCATCACTACATCGGGGTCTTGTCTTAATATCGACCGAAGAGCCGATGCAAATGTGAGATCTACTTTGGCATTTGTCTGGACTTGGTTGATATTTTCTGCATTGTATTCTACTGGGTCTTCTACGGTGATGATATTTAAGTTTGGCGAGGTTACTTGCTGTAAAAATGAGTGCAAAGTCGTGGACTTTCCACTTCCTGTAGGACCAGTTACTAGTATCATACCATGTGAGTGCTCCAAAAGTGGATAAACCTTGTCCATCAAATCTTTTTTAAATCCCAGCTGCTCCATAGACGGTATATCGCTACTTTCCATGAGTATCCGCATGACCACTCTCTCGCCATAATATGTAGGCAATATAGAGACTCTTATGTCTAGCTTTTTGCTAGCGATAGTCACTTGTGTTCTACCATCTTGTGGCACTCTTTTTTCAGATATATCCAGACTAGATATTACCTTGATACGACTTATGGCTAGTTGAGTTATTTTTTTGTCTAGATCCATATATTTGTTCAATGCCCCATCTATACGAAACCGTATTTCGCCCTTTTTTTCGTGCACTTCTATATGTATATCACTGGCATCTTTTTTGATAGCTTGATAAAATATAGAGTTTACCAGCTTTATGACAGGAGCCGCATCTTCGCTGTTTAACAGGTCTTGGTTTGTTTGTAAAAACTCTTTTAGCTCCAGCTCCTCTTCGTCTGTATCTATAGACAACTCGGCATTTTCTTCTTTTGCCATAGATTTTTCTGTGCGGATTTCCAGAAACTTGTTAAGCAGTCTTTCGAAACTTATCTCATCTGTTAGATATATCTCATAGTTTAGTTCTACTTTTGATAAAAACTCCAAAGCTTCCTTTATATGAATTGGTGTCAGCACTATGATTGTATCATCATTTTTTTTACTAAACAGAGCAAAATACTTTATGGCTATAGCCATATCTATATTATCTATCCATACAGGTTCGAAGTCCATGTTGTTTAGTTGTGATATTTTTATCATATACCTGCTACCTCAAATCTTATAGTATTTGTCTCTGTTTTTAAAAACACCAGCTTACTTTTTGATACTTGTGTTTTGTTTTGTTTTGTTGTGTTTTCATACACCTTAAATATCTCCACTTTATCAAATAACATATCAATATCCTTTTTCATACCAAACTTATCGTCTCTTAGTTTGTTGCTTGATTCAACTCTATATAACTTTGCATCTACTACTTTATAGACTACAAAGCTATAATCCCGCTTATACATAGAGTTTGTTGTCTGTAGATATATTATATCCAAATCTTGATTAAACTTATTGTCTATCTCCAACTTTTTCTTTGTGTTGACCATATCCATATATATTAGCTTTATCTTCATACTGTCTGTAGAGTTTTTTTTGATAGATCTATTTATATTGTTTTGGTTTGTTTTGGTATAGTTAAACACTTGAAACGAAAACACAAATATCATACCTATGATCATAACCGAGACGATAAGCTCCATGATTGTAAATGTAGATATCTTATGTATAGTCATGGTTTTAGTTTATACATTTGTATTTTATTTTTTTTATTTGAGAGTGATATCTTTTGTATATCTATCGTAAATATATCGGCAAACACAAGCTGTGAATAGTCTTCTACTTTTATAGTATATTTATCTTTTGACAAAGCTTGTTTGACATCTAAGTTGTCTATATTGTATCTTTTTGATACTATATCGTAGGCTGATTTTATTTTTTTGTTGTGGTCTTTTGTGATAGTTTGACTGACTAACGATGCATCTTGATATAGTGAACTTCTACTAGATACAAATGCCAACATATCAATAGTTGTACTATTTAACTGCAACAAACCTACAAGAGAAAATGACAATATAACGATAGCCATGATAGCCTCAATAAGCAAAAATGATCTATTCACTACATTCCTCCTATATTTATAGAAAAGATAGGCAACATCATAGCTAGGACGATTATAGCGATGATAGTGCCAACTACGAGCATCATGATAGGTTCCAAAAGCGAGAGCATGAAAGTTATCTTGTCGCTGTTGTCTTCGTCAAACCGCACTGCTTGAGTAGAAAGCACAGTTTCCAGCATACTAGTCTCTTCGCCCAAAGCAATAGATTGGATGAAACTTTTAGGAAGCACATCTATATTTTTGTTCATCAACGAAGAGGAGAGTTTGCCACCTTGGACTACAAAAGTAGAACTATCGTCAAATATCCGGGCTAGGACTACATTGTCTAAAAGTTGCGAAGAGAGTTTGACTGTCTCTACTAGAGTCATACCAGAGCGTAAAAGCAACGAACACATATAGCTAAAACGTGATAACTCGCTTATAAGTATGATAGGACCAAAGAGTGGTAACTTTAGGATTATACCATCATAAGAATAACGAAAATGTGCTGATATTTTGTTTAGATATTTTACCGTAAATACAGCAGAAACCACTAGCACCAATATTATCACATAGTAGTCACCTACAAAATCACTAGAAGCTAGCACGTATTTGGTGATGAGTGGTAGCTCTTGTTTGTTTTGTTCAAATATACCTACGACCTTTGGCACTACGTAGCTTAGCATAAATGCTACCATAAGTATAGCACTTATGACTATAAACATAGGATATGCTAGGGCATTTGATATTTTCTTTTGTATTTTGTCTTGATTTGATATAAATGTAGACAACTCCATCAACACACTATCTAGCATACCGCCGTTTTGTGATGCTTTGATACTTTGCACATAAAACTGAGGAAGCTTTATCTGTTTTTGAATACTTAGCGATGTAGCAAAATCCTTGCCTTCATCTATATATCTGCTTACTTCACTTAAAAAATTTTTAATCTTTTTAGAATCGCTATATTGTGATATTGCTAGCTTCAAGGCACTTGATATATTGATGCCAGATTTGATATAAAAACTCAGATCTCTACTGAGTGTAGATAGCTCTTTTTTGCTTAGCTCTTTTGTCCAAAGAACAGACATAAACTCAAGGCTGTTTTGTTGTTGAACTTTTATAGAGTTAAATATTATTCCACTTTGTTTTAGAGTTTTTTTGGCTTCATTTAGACTGTTTGCTTCTATCGTGGCAGAAACTTTTTTGAACTGCTTGTCAACACCCGTATATTTGTATGTCATCTATTTTGTTTTATCTTCTATATAGGCATCATCGTTGTATTTCTTTTTGATATACTTCAATACTTTTTTAGTTTTTTTCATAGTCCTATATGGACCAACACTAACTTCAAATACATTTTTACCATCATAGTTTAGTTTCATATCTGTGTTTGTATTTATTGTCTTATCATTTCTTATCTCTTTAATCTCACTAAAGCTAAAATACTTACCTACATATATATTATATTTGCCTCCATATGATTTTTTTTGAGTTTTTTTTGTCTTGATTTTTTTCTTTTTGTAGGTTTTTTGGTTATTGTAATACCTTTGCTGTGCTTGCGGGCTTGTTCGTTTTATGAAGTTTTTTGGTTTTGTATTTGTATTTTTTGTATTTTTGGCTTTTCTATTTTCTAGTCTAACTTCTCGCACATCTCCATTGTCAAGTATAGCCATAGCTTTAGTGGTGTAGTCATCTTGAGCTAATGCTAACATATTCAAATCATTTCTTAGTTTACTTATGTTTCTGTTTTCGTCTATAATATACGGAGTTAGCATGATAGCTAAAGATGTTTTTGACATGGTTTTATTTGTGCTTCTAAACAATGCTCCAAGTAGTGGTATATCACCCAACAAAGGAACTTTTGATACACTTGTGGTCTCTTTTGTCTTGTTTAGACCACCTAGCATGACTAGTTCTGCATCATTTACTATGGCAGTAGTTTTGACTGTTCTTTTGGTGGTTATGGGCTGTCCGTTGCTGTCTGATCCTAGCACATCTTCTATGATAGTCTCTACTTCAAGTGTGACTTTATTGTCGCTTGAGAGTCGTGGCTTTATCTTGAGGGTTAGTCCTATATCTTCTCTTTTGTAGCTGTTTGTAGTATCAGATGTGCTAGTAGTGCCTTGTGCTGTAGAGGTTACGACTGATTGGGTATTTCCTACATATATCTCTGACTCTTTGTTATTTAGACAAAGCAGTGACGGTTCGCTTAGCACTTCAGCTGCTCCATCTCTTTGCAACAACGACAATGTAGCTCCAAGTGCAAAAAAATCTTTCAAGTTTGTATCTATATCTATATAACTCATAAGCGTACTATCTACCGCAATAGCTTGTCCGCCCATATTTGCACTCATGGTCATGAGTCCATCGCTAGTTACCTTGCCACCACTCAAACCATATTTAAATCCTATATCACTAGCTTTTTCATCGGATATCTCTATTATCCTTGCCTTTACAAACACTTGTGGTTTTGGTATATCTAGCTTTGAGATAACATCTCGTATATCATCTATATCTCTTTTTCTAGCACGAACTATGACGGAGTTGAGCTCTTTGTCATTCATAAAGCTAGGCTGATATACTACATTTTTGCCTTTTGTAGCATAAAATTTTTCCAAAATTTTTATCATCTCTTCGGCACTACTATTGTTGATAGGTATTACTTCCATGACTATAGATGATTTGTCATCTTGATTGTCGGCATTGTGTATAAGCTCGGCTACTTTGTCTATCTGTGTTTGCCGTCCTACAAGAGTTATAGTATTTGTCTTGTTGTTGATGATGATATCTAAGTTGTTTTTGGCTATTTTTGGGTCAAATAAATTTTTCGTGATCTTCTGTATATCTGGACCTATCACATCTGCTTTTATATGTTCTAGTCTTATCACTTTTGTTTTAAGCTGACTTTTGCTAGCTAGTAGGTTTATAATCTTTTTTATACTTTTGATTTTCTCTGGATAATCCGTGACTATCAATGCATTTGTCTCTTTTGAAGTAGTTATTTTTGAGTTTTTGGTTACTAGGTGTCTTAGTTTAGTCACAAGCAAATCCACATTCATACCATCTACTTCAATAATCTCTGTAACTATTTGAAAAGTATCTTGTGTAGTATTTACAGGCAGTCCAGACCTGCCTGCATCTTCAATCTTGACAACTTTTAGATATCTATGTCCAGTACGAATCAGCGTGAAGCCTTTGGTTTCCAATACATGGTTGAGCAACACCATGAGTGATTTTTTTGGTATTGGCTTGACCGATATAAAGTTTATACTACCGCTTAGTTTGTTGCCTATTAGGATATTTTCATTTTTGATTTTTGCTACCATTTTTACAAAATCTCTTATGTTTAGACCCTTGAAGTTTATATCTACTGTGTCTCTACTAGACAAAGATACACTCATCAACATAAGCGTTATCAAAATTTTAAGTATCTTGTTCATGAATTTTCCTCTTGTGTTTTGCTATTATTTGCTGAAATATTTTTATTTTTCATTTATTTATCTCATTATATCTTTTTTTTCTTTATTTATCTTTTTTTTCTATACTTATTGTAATTTTGGTGGCTGTGTCATCGTTTGTGTTCCTTTTATATTAAAATCTATATCTATATATTTATCATCTCTTAGCACTGTGATAGTGACAAACTCTGCACTCTTTATATCTTTGTAGAGTTTTATAGCATCACTATCATTTATAAGCTCTTTGCCATTTACTACTTTTATGATATCACCATTTTTCAATCCCAATGTAGAAAGTTTGGAATTTTTCTTTATCTTAGTAATCATATAGCCATTTTTTGTTTTATTTATATTTATTTCATCCCATAGTTTCTGTGGATTATTTTTATAATACTGTATATCTGTGTATTTTATATCTCTAGTTGCTAGAGGATCTTCATTTTCTATTTTATAAGAATTCCTTATCTCTCTGTCTCTAGTGTCTTCTATAGATAGCTCATGTCTTATACCATTTTTGTCCCATATTGCCAATATACTTGTAGTGCCAGTTAGCTTAAAGCCTTCAAACACTTCACCTACAGCTATGACTTCCGTTCTTTTGTCTTTGCTTATGATGACTACACTATTGTTTCCATCACTATATATTCCTATGAGCTCAAAACTCATACTAGATCTGTTTTGACTATCTTTTTTCTTTATTTTATCTTTATAGATATTTTGTAAAGAGTAGTTAAATGCAAAATTAAAATCAATATCTTTTTGTAGTTCTACAGATGATATAGGTAAAAATATCTTGAGAATAGACATAACAAGATATATCAAAGCTACAATCAACATGCTATTTGCCAACAAACCTCTATTTCTCATATATATATCCATCTTTTGTTTTTGTCATAAGCTTTAGGGATGCTTTTTTTGTCTTCATTATATCGCTTGGTTTTAGATTTAATGTGAGTTTGCTGCTTATAAAATCATAACTTCCAGTCAGCTCTCCAAACTCTCCTTTTGCTTCTATAAGCACATTTAACGGACTCAAAAAACTATGAGACAACTCTATTTTCTCTACTTGCGATGGCACAAAGGTTTCAAAATCTTTGTCTATCAAAAAGCTATGGACTATAAGATTTGTTTTGAAGTAGTATGTATTTATAGTGATATCGCTAAACAATCCTATAAATATTTTATCATAAGAGACTAGCCCATCTTTTAGCCATATTCCTGTGTTTAGCGATTCTATCTTTTCTTGGTATATTATGATATTATTTGTCTGTAGTTTTTCCTCAAGATAAAAATATAGCTGTTTTTTGGGAGATAAAAAAACTATAAAAAACAGAGTCAAAAAGCTGTATATCAACAGCTTAACTCCAGAGCCTATTTGTAGACTTTCCAGTCCTTTTATCCTGCTTGCAACCAGCGACAAAATAGCTTTTATATTATCCATTTTTTATCCTGATTATGATTTTGACTCTTTTGTCAATCTGTTGTATCTCTATTTCACCAAGCAACGAATCCGAATTTGCGATTTTTCGTATGAAAGCATTTGCCACTTTCAAAGGAGCATTAAATACTATAGTAGTCAAGTTGTCTTTTGTTCGTGTTTGAATATATTGCTTAAATATAGAAGAGTTTAAGATAGCCTTGGTTTTTTCATATGTAAACTTATCTTTATTTTGTTCAATATCAGAAAGTATTTTTTGCATCTTGGTGTATCTTGCTATAGCTTCATCTTTTTTAGTTTCATATTTGTTTGTTGTTACAAACAGCAACACAAAGCCAACTACAAAAGCTATGAGTAGATAATTTTTATTTTTATTTGTCATATACAGACAACTTATCTTTTGTTATTTTTATTTTTTTTATTTTTCCATATTGTGTCGTTTTTATGGTGCTTATTTGTTTGATATTTTTTCTTATATTTATCTGGTCTTTTATCTTTGCAGAACTTTGTGTGGCTATAGCATCTAACTCAAACGATGTTTCTGGTAGCTTGAGAGTTTTGATTTTTTCTATTGTCTTGTTTTCTAGTTTTGCAATTTCAATATTGTAGGTTATTATATTTATGATAAACCCAAGCGAAAATATCAGCCCCACAACTACAAATACCATAAATATATCTGTATTTATACTTATGTTGGTATCTATTTTTATATTATTGCTTGATAGGGATACATCGTTTATGACATCGTATATATATTCGCTATTTGATACCATAGTTTTGGGGATCAATACTAAAGTGTCTTGAACTTTTGTCATACATTTATCATCATTTATTGATACAAATTTTGTTTGCTCTTCATCTAATATATCAGAAAACTCATTTTGTGCAAAATACAAAGAGCGAACATATTGTTTGTCGCCACCTATAGATTCTATAAAATCCAAAAGCTCATCTTGATCAAAAGCAAAAAATCTATATAGATTTTTGTCCTCTTTTTGCACAAAATATGTCCAGTTGCCCTCTGGTAATAAACCTTCAAATACAGAAGTAGAATATTCTCGTGCACCATATACCGTAAGCACTGGCAGTTCTTGTAGTTTGGTCCAATAAAAACTAGGAGAAAGAATAACATTGACATGGTGGGTTGCAAACTCTTTGGTGCTTTTATCCAAAAAAAAGTGATCTTGGCTGTTTGTATTAGAACCGAATATCAAAACTTACTATCTCCTTTTTTGTAAAATCATACGCAAAGTTTGCTACTTTTACTTTGCTGTTTGATGTGAAACTCACTGTCCCTATGACCTTTTGTGAAGTTTTATCATTTCCGCTTATTATACCTAAACTATCTAATTTTTTCTTGACGCTAGCTGTAGGACTCTCGCAATCTATCCCAGAATCATCTGTATCATACTCATCTGATACTAGCTTAGATATAGTTTCTGTCATATCGTCACAATACATTGTCTCATTTGTATCATCAAAACTAAACATATTTTCAAATTGTATTTTATCTATCATATCATCACTTGTAAAATATTTATAATAATCCACAGTTTTGTAAAAATGTTTCAAACTATATATTTTTCCTTCATTATATCTAAAGTTTTCTGAAACTATCTCACTGTTGTGATTTAAAGTGTTTTCAAGTAGCATTATGAGGTAGTATGGTTCATTTAATTCAAACCTCAAGCTCAATGCATCCAACAGCCAAGCTCTTATGCTTTCTTTGAGTTTCCATTGTTTAAAAATTTTGTCATATACAAACATATGATTGATATCTATAAGCATGGGGGCTTTTTGGATATCTACTGACATCGTCATCATATTTTTATTATCTGTTATTGTTATACTTGCTAGCATAGCTAGCACCTCTTCATCTGGAACTTTGCTATATGGTGCTAGAGCTGTCACTATAGTTGTCTTGATAGAGTTTATTGCAGTATTTGATATGATTATGTCTTGGTATGGATTTTGCTCTATGATATGGCTAGTATCATCTACAAAATTTATCACAAGCATAGAAAACGACATCACAAACATAAGCACAAATGGCAACACTACAGAGTTTTTCATATTTTCCTTTTGAGTTAAACTCACTGTTCTGTGCCAATAAACCCCAAATTTATTTTGGGGTTTATGCTGTTTGTTTTATGACTACTATAATCTAGCTAATAATTGTCACAATTATCCACACAATCTAACTCACAAGGACCACTGTTAGATGGCACAGTAAAGTTCCAGCTAGTTTGGTCATCTACTGCTTCGTTTACATTTCCACCGCTGTCAACAACAGAGTTGGATTCTATATAGACATAATGTTCCTCTCCATAACTTAAGTGTGAGCTACCCAAATTCAATGTCATATTTCTATCATCTACCATGACCAAATCTGTTGTGCTGTATGTTATTGTGAGGTTGGTATCGCCATCGCTTCTTATTCGTATAGTTCTGCCATCATTTATAGATACATTATCATTCCATACTATGACCAAGTTTGCCGTGCCGTTTACATCTACTTCATCATCTGTTGGAGTGGATATTGTATAATCAACCACTGGTCTTAGAGTATCTTCCACAATCAACCTATAACTAGCATTTGCATCATAGAAGCTAGCATTTCCTGGTTTTACTGCAGTTATAGTCACATTGCCAGTTGTTTTTGGTGTTATCACGCCAGTGATCGCTCCTACTAGTGCTATAGTTGTATTGCTTGATGTATATTGTATATTCAAAGATGTATTTCCGTCATATCCAGTTCTGTTGAAATCCAACACAGTAGACTCAAGGTATTTGTCTACATCTACTATGTCAAACTCAGTTTGATGTGCCTTGTCTACAAATACGTGTATCTCTTTGGTGCTCTCGTTGTTAAACTCACCTATAGCTCGTATAGTATATATTTGATCTGCTTTTGCTTCAGTTGGTGTACCCGTGATAACACAGTTACCACCAGCTGTAGCATTTACTTCCAAGCCATCAGGCAAACTATCACCGACTGCTATACAGCTAGTAGCTGGCCCGCCTGTGTTGTTAAACTCAAAGGTTGGGATTGTCTGCATATATGTTGCATTTAGCTCTTCTATGACCATAGGATTTGCTATATCAGGTCTTTTTTGAACAACTTCTATAATATATGTTGTTAATGTATCACTGTAGTTTCCATCACCTTGATTTCTCGCAGTTATAGTTACATTGCCTCTGACATCGTTGTCATTTATAGTGACTTCTCCAGTATTTGTGACCAATGCATATGTAGGGTCGCTTGTGGTATATGTGAGAGTGCCAGTAGGTACATCTATATTTGTAACATTGTATTCAAAGCTAGTTCCTAATTCGCTGGTTCTGTTGCCGTCATTAAATCTAAAGTTTGGTTGAGGAATTTTATTTATAGTTATGTTAACCGTAAACAAAGATGTGCCAGATGCATTTGTAGCATTTACCTCGTATGGTGTAGAGTTTTGTGCACTTTGCGGTGTACCGCCTATGACACCTGTAGTTGCATGTATAGTCAAGCCAGCAGGTAAAGCTGGATTTGTAGTGTAATCATAAGAAGGATCACCACCTGTATTTATTGGTTGCCAAATACTTGTATTTAGTTCATCAAATTTTCCACTTGTTGCCGCTGTGGAGCCAGATAGGTTTGGTATAAAATCACCTACTACAAACTTGTAGCTAGCTTGCTTTGGCTCATAGAAGTTATTTCCAGCTTTTGTGATGATGATAGTTTTGTTGTTGTCAAATGGGCTTCTGTATGTTACATTTCCTGAAGTTGTGTTTAGGTCTATAAATGTAGGCGATGCCGCACTGCTAAATGTGATATTTCCATCGCCACTTCCTCCAGTGATGACTTGCTGGTGTCCTATATCACTCATAATATCGCCGATAAATGACTGTGGTATTATAAGTGCTTGTTGTTCTGCTTTTGCTACGACTATATCTACTATCGTAGTATCTACACCAACTCCTGCTTTGTTTGTAGCGGTTATAGTATGTTCTGTCCCACTTTCATTTACAAAAAGCGGAGCACCAGATATCTCACATGTCGTGTTGTTTATCTCTAGTCCACTGTTTGCTGCAAATACAGGCAGTATGGCACAGTCATCTATCTCTCCGCTGTTTATCTTGTCTGGCATCCAGCTAAATGTTTCGTTGTATTCTATAGATATATTGTTTGGTGTAGTTATATTTGGGTCAGCATCTATGATAGTCAAAGTATATGTAGCATTGATCTCTTTGAAGTTTGTGCTGGTTTTTTTGATAGCTTGTATCAGCACTGCTCCTATAGCTTTTGCTTGGGTTATATTTCCTGAGTTAATATCAACTACCGCAAAATCCTCATCCAAACTTTTGAATTCTATAGCTCCTGTGCCGTTGCCTATATGGTCAAGTGCATTTGAGCCGATACCATATTTGTGTACTGTTAGGTTGTTGTCAAAACCAAATGGATTTTGAAGTGTTTTTTCTATAACTATATTTATATTTTTTGTGCTATTTCCTGTGGTATTCATAGCTTTTATAGTCCATGTGCTATCTCCTGCAGTTGAGGCATTTGGTACACCAGTGATCTGACATGTTGATTGATTAAAGTCTAGATTGTATGTAGCTTTCAAAGTGTTAGGAGATATTTCACAGCTTTCTATCGGTCCTACATCGGCACCGCTGTTGTTGACATCCCACACAACTGGTTCATTGTATACTCCTGTGGTATTTTGTGGATTGTCTATATTTGGAGTATTGTTTGATACAACTATAGTATAATAGTGGCTACTTGCAAGCCAATTGTCATCTTCAGCTTTTGTAGCAGTGATATTTGCCTCGCCAAACTCTACACAGCTGACTATACCAGTAACAGGGTCAACTGTAGCTGTGGTTAAATCGTTGGATGTATAGTTATAATCAAACAAACTACTCCCGCCTGTAGCATCTTTGTGTATTGTTGGTGATGTTCCTTTGAAGCAGTTGGCATTGCTGTTTGTCATATTTACTATAGGATTTTGAATAGCTTTATTTATAATCAAGTTCAACACAATTCTGTTGCTATCGTTTATAGCATTGCTAGCTATAACTCCCACATTAATACCGCCTGGTATTGTTGCATTTGACTCGCCTGATATAGCACATGTAGTGTTGTTGAAGTCTAGACCATACATATTGTGTATATCTTGGTCTAATCTACATCCAGTTATAACTCCACCTGTATTTGATGGAGTCCATGCAACTATAGTGGCATTGTATTCTGTAGTGATATTGTTGTCGTTGGTTATATCTGGTATGACATTGTGGACAACCATAGGTTTCGATACAGAAGTAGGTAGATAGTTTTCACTACAAGTTTTTGTCGCTGTTAGATTAAAGTCGCCGATATTTTTTATATCTACTACTCCTGTAGTAATATTGACATCTGCTATAGTTGTGTTGCTTGAACCAAATACAACTGTTTCTACATGACTACAGTTTCCGCCAGTTATATCAAAGTCAAAATCCGCATCGGTTAGATTGAACTCATCTTTTGTATCTGGGTCAAATAGTATCGGGTCTTGTGGCGATCTGTCTATAACTATATTGATATTTTTAGTGCTATTGCCAGATGAGTTCTTAGCTGTGATAGTGTAGCTGTTGTCGCCTGCAGTTGTCCTGTTTGCTTCACCTGTGATTTGACATGTTGTTTGACTAAAGTCGAGATCGTAGTCTGCTTTTAATGTATTTGGCGTTATCTCACAGCTTGTTATAGCTCCTGTGCTTGTGCCTGTATTGTTCACATCCCATACCACAGGTTGATTGTATATACCTGTGGTGATTTGTGGATTGTTTATATTTGGTGCATTGTTTATAAGCAGATGGATAACTTCAGCACTTATGCTTCGTGTATTTGTAGCAGTGATAGTGACATCTATGCCACCTGGTATATTTGTAGCATTTGGCTCTCCTGTTATAGCACATGTTGTTTGATTGAAATCAAGGTTATAAAGCGCTTTTATATTTGTATCTATAACACAACTATCTATAGAACCACCTGTATTATTCACATTCCAAGCCATCACTTGAGATAGAGTTGCATTTATATCCATACTTGTAGTTATGTTTGGTATTATCTGTAGCACTGTCATATCTTTTGATACCTCTTCTGCTAGATAATCCTCGCTGCAAGTTTTTGTAGCGGTGAGAGTAAATGTGCCAGTTGCAGTCACATTGACTTCTCCTGTAGTGGCATTTACTTCTGCTATTGTTGTATCGCTAGAAGTAAATCTCGTAGTAGATACATGAGCACAAGTTCCGCCTGTTATATCAAAATCAAAGTTAGCATCTGTGATATTAAAATCAGTTTTATTGTCAGGGTCAAATACGATCGGAACTTGAACTATCCTATCTATCTTGAAATTTAGACGAAATGGTGTGCCATCGCCTCTAGGATTTGATGGCACTATGATTATATCGGCACCACTATGAGTAGCATTTGGTTCGCCAGATATTTCACATGTGATAGGGTTGAAACTTAGGTTGTAGTCTGCTATAACTACACCACTAGGGCTCAAGACACATCTTGTGATATTTTCTTCTTTTGTAGTAGGTATCCACGATATTTTTGTGCTATTTTCGTCTATATTGTAGTCAAGATTTACTTCCGAACGACTTATATCTGGCACTAGAGAGAATACTGCTTTTTCTATACTGGCATTGACATCATCTCTGCTACTGTTTATATCTTCATTTGTAGTATTGACTCCAGCTACATATTGCTGTATATGTGTGGCTAATTCCCTGTCTATAGTCGCATACTCTATATTTGATATTTTATCTACCATATTGTCTATCTCTGTAGTTGCCAAACCTGGGACATTTAGTATCATATTTGAAAATATAGCCAACACCGCACCATAATTTTTTTGGTCTTCACTAGTTAAGTGGTTGTCGCTTGAGTCATTTGAAATGTTTGGATTTAAATCTGTTATCTCTATATCTTTATTTCCTACAAATATCTCTGCTATGGCTTTGTTGTATTTAGTAATAACTTCTTGTGAAGTTTTGTCTCTGCCATCTGCTAGTAGTTTTTTATACGATACAGTGGAAAATGGCGTAATATTGATGGTCTTGAGACTTTCACCAGGAGTGTATGATGCCGCTTGAAGCTCAAAAGCACTAGCATCAAGTTTGTTTCCTGTTTGTTCATCCAAAAAGCTACCACCATTTGATGTCAATCTAACTACTCCGGTATAATTCAATGAAGTATTTATCTTGTAGTATCCTTGACTATCTGTAGTGCTAGAACCTATAGACTCTTCAGTATCTGTCCTATATGCTTCTACTGTCGCACCATCTATAGAGCCTTTTGCTACTCGTCCTTCTATAACCATGCCAGTAGTTATAGCTCCTTCGGTTCCTTTTTCTCCGCAACCAGTAAACAATACCAATAGCATTGGTGCTACAAGTATAAAATTTTTTATTATCTTTTTCATCTTTTTCTCCTTAATAATTATCACAATTGTCTATACAATCATAGGCACAATCGCCAGTCTGTGTTGGCACAGTGAAATTCCACGTCCCATCTCCTCCATGTGCCACATTGTCATTGCCTGCCATATCTTCAAAGCCACCTGCCTCTATGACGACATAATACTCCTCGCCATAACTCAGATGTCCAGTCCCCATAGATAAAGTCACATTTGTCTCGCCATTTATAGTGAGCAAAGTAGTGCTGAAACCTTTTGTATGTCCTGTCGCACCTTTGCTTCGTATCTCAATATTTTTGCCATCTACTTTTCTGACTGGTTCGCTCCAAACTATAGTTATGTTTCCTGTAGCATTTGCATCTGTTGTAGTGTTTCCCGGTGTAGATAATATATAGTCAACGATAGGAAATACAGTATCCAATATGGTTAACTGATAACTATCGTTTATATCGTTGTAGTTTGCGGTAGCTGGGCTTGCACCACCTGGTCTTGTGCCAGTTATATTGACGTCTCCTGCTATGTGAGGTATTATCAAACCGGTCGCATCTACTTGTGCTATAGTGTCGTTGCTAGAAGTGTATATTATAGGCACGGTTGTATTACCGCCTGTTGCTGCTTGTCTAAAGTCTGTTATAGTTTTGGCAATCTCTTGGTCACCATATATTGTAAAGCCAGTTTGATCTGCTTTTATAGTAGTGATCTCTAGCTCTTTTGTGCTAGCGTCTCCTGCACTATTTTGTGCTTGGAATGTATAGTTAAACAATCCTTTTACCTCTGACACTGTGCCAGTGATCACACATGTGCTACCATCTGCCGTAGGGGCTATAGTCAATGTAGCTGGCAAAGTTCCACTAGAAACAGCACAAGCAGTCACGGTGCCTCCTGTATTATTGAGCTCATAGCTCACGACTTCATTGAAACTTGCTACCAACGGAGCTAAAGCTCCTGTGATATCTGGTGCTACATCCACTACTTGTAAAGTGTAGTTTGTATCTGCTTTGTCGAAGTTTGTATTGCCAACATTGTGAGCGATTATAGTTACATTGCCAGGAGTTGCATCTGATTTTATAGTCACTACTCCCACATCTGTCACTTCTGCCTTGCTAATATCGCTTGAACTATATGTCAATGCTCCGTCTGATTGGGTATTGTTGACTTCATATGTATAGCCTGTGCCTTTGTTGCCTTGTCTGTCGCCATCTGTAAATCTAAATAGATTTTGACTTCCTTTGTTTACTATAATTTGCACATCAAAGGTATCATTGCCAGAATCATTTTTCGCCACTATAGTATATGAGCTAACACCCTGCACTGCTGTAGGTATGCCACCTATCACACCACTAGCACTTATAGTCAAGCCACCAGGAAGTGTATCTAGAGATGTATATGGCACAGTTGTGTCGCCTCCATCGTTTTTGGCTTGCCACATGGTTGAGTTAGCTTCGCCATACAATGCTACTATCGTAGCTACAGATGCACCAATCTCTGGCTTGAAATCTCCTACGGTTAACCTATATTTCTTTGATATCTCTTTGTAGAAATTATCACTAGCTTTCAAGACTGTGATCTCTGTGTTTGCAATAGTGGCACTATATGTGACATTTCCTGTGGTTCTGTTGACATCTATTACACTTGGTATCGTGCCTGTAAATGTGATATTGCCAGTGCCAGTGCCACCTGTGATATTTTGTTTGTGCCAACCATCTGCTAAAGTATCTGTGACATGTGCTATAGGTATGATGAGTTCAGCTTGTGTTGCTTTGGCTATAGTTATATTTACCACCGCTGTATCGCTACCTGCTCCGGCTTTATTTTTCGCTGTGATTGTATATGGAGTTCCACCTTCGTCTACATATAGTGGAGTTCCGCTTATCTCACATGTAGTAGTGTTAAATTCCATACCACTGTTTGCTGCAAATAACGGCAATATCTCACAGGTTTCTATAGCTCCACCTGTAGAGCTGTTTGGCACCCAGTTTGTGCTGATTGTTTTGTTGTAGTCAGTAGCTATATCAAAAGGACTTGTGATATTTGGGTCTGTTGCCAAGACTGTCAATGTATAGTTTGCATCTATTGACTTGAAGTTTGTGTCGCCTACATTTCTAGCGACTATAGTTACATTGCCAGCTTTCAATGTGTTGGTGATAGCTCCTGAGTTTATATTGACTATCGCTATAGTTTCATCTTCACTAGTATATGTTGATGCGACAGTTGTATTACCTATATGGTCAAGTTGTTTTGGACTTATTTGTCCTACCGTCAAAGTGAGATTTGTATCAAATCCATATGGATTTTGCTCTTCCTTGTCTATGATTATATGTATATTTTTGGTGCTGTTGCCTCTAGTAGCTGTGACCGCTTTTATAGTAAATGACACATCACCGACAGTTGTTGCTGTGGGTACACCTGTGATATTACAATCAGTCTGGCTAAATACTAGACCATATTTTGTGGTTAAGTCAGATGGGCTTATCACACAGCTTTCTATAAGTCCACCTGTGTTGTTGACTTCCCAGTTGATTGTTTGTCCATATATACCCGTAGTAGTTTGAGGGTTGTTGATATTTGGCGGAACTAGACCTACACTTACTGTATAGTTGTCCTCGCTGTCAATATGATTTACATCGCCTGTCCTTGTAGCAGTGATATTTGCTTCACCATTTGTGAGACAATCTACCCAACCACTAGCATCTACTGCTGCTATGAGTGGATGACTTGAGACATAGCCATATCCTACTACTGTGCTGTTGCCACCTGTGGCAACTAGCCGAAATCTTTCTCCAGTGGTGCATGGTTGGTTTGGACCTATACTTACAGGTGGTTTTTGTGTTGCTTTGTCTATCTTTAGGTTTATCGTCTTGACACTATTGCCACCTGCAGATCCTGTAGCAGTTATCTGTATATTGGCACCTGCTGCTCTTAGTTCTGTAGATGTTGGGATACCAGATATCTCACATGTGGTTAGATTAAAATCAAGTCCATATGTCCCAACACTAGGAGTTATAGCACAACTAGCTATACTGCCTCCAGTGTTATTTACTTCCCAACTTATATTTTCTCGTAGCTTACCTCTTATATTTACTATACTGTTGGTTATATTTGGAGCTACTTCATGGACTGTTATTGTTTTAGTAGCGTTGATATCATTGTATTGGGCACAGCTCAGAGTCGCCTTGACCTCTATAGAGCCAGGTGCTTTGAAATCTATCTCGCCAGTAGCTACCACTATGCTAGCTACTGCAGTATCGTTTAACTCAAACTTGTATGTTCCACCAACTCCACAGCTTCCACCTACTGTTGTCTGGATATAGTTTGTGGCATTTTCTTCAAATACCACAGGTCCATCAAGTGAAAATGCCGCTTGGTCCGAAGCATTTATATCCAAGCTCAACCGAAAGAATTTTCCTTTTCCTTTGAAATTAACTGGAGTTATAGCAAATGTATCTGCACCTTGCTTATTAGGTTTGCCAGATATTACACATGTTGTAGTGTTAAACTCAAGACCATAGCTTGCAGTAATATCGGGAGATATCTCACATCTATCCAATATCCCACCTGTAGCAGCCAATACTGGTGTCCATGTTGCTATAGTAGTGTTATACTCTCCAGTTATCGTAGCTAAAGAACCGCTGATATCTGGTAGCTTTATGTCTCTCGCATCGTTGATAGTTTTGTTTATATCCGCTATCTCACCAGATGTCATCTCTGTCTGAACTGCAGGTTTTGCAAACGATGCTATGATCTCATCTGCCATAGCATCTGTGATAGTCATGTTTTCTACACTAGTGATAGCTCCTGCTATGGAATCTATCTTGGCATCTACATTTGCTTCATTTGAAGCTGTCATATCTACAAATGCTTTCAACATAAAGCCGTATTCTTCTGCATCTGCAGAATCTAAACTATCATCTGTAGGATCATTGTGTAAGTTTGGTGTAGTTTTAGTGATATCAAAGCTATTGCCTACAAATATATCTGATATAGCTTTGTTGTATTTTGTCACAACAGCTCCAGATGTTATATCTTCTCCATCATTTAGCATTTTTTTGTGTGATATGGTAGAATATGGTGTGATGTTTACAACATATCCATCATTTGTTCCTACTTTTGACAATGCTGTCAAGCTAAACAGACCGGCATCTTTGTTTGGTGTATTGGTAAGCTCATCTGTATATGTCCCACCAACAGATTCTATATATACTACTCCATCATAAAATAGATCGCTATATAGCTCATAATATCCATTGACATCTGTAGTAGCAGTGCCTATTTTCTCTGTTGTGCCAGCCTTGTATGCCGTCACCACAGCACCTGATACCGCCCCTTTGGCTACTCGCCCTTCTATAGTGGTAGCTGTTTTGATATTGCCTATCTCACAACCAGATAAAAATAGTAACAAAAGTATTGCCAACCATATGGATTTTAATCTAAAAATATTTTTCATAATTTCTCCTTTTATGTATTATATCATAATTTTCATAAAATTACCACAAAAACGGACAATTTCGGCAAAATTTGCCTATATTTCATCTAAATTGGAAAAAATATGATCAAAAAATAGTGATTTATAGCGACAAAAAGCCTAAAAACTTACAAAATCATAAGTTCATTAAGATGTTTCAAAAACAACTCCATCTATACCTTCTATAGCATATACCTCAAGTTGTTTTTTGTTTGATATACTGACGATTATTTTGCTATCAAACATATAGTTATCGGCTATATTTTGTGCTTGTGTTGTGATATTTTCTGGCACTAAAATATAGTCGGCTTTTAGTGTGTTTGCATACACTACTTCATATATACTGTTTGCTACAACTAGACACTCTATATCATTTGTAGATAGTTTTTCTAGCAACTCTATATCAAAGTTTAGCTTGACAATATCATCTGGTGAAGTATTATCAACTTGTGAAAACCGTTCTATAGTCATGATTTGCTTGCATCCTATACTATCATCGCCCAAGATTATCAAGCTAGACACTCTTTGCTACAATATGACTTGCCACTACTTAGTATCGCTTCATTTTTAGATATTAAAACTTTGCATTTGCAACACTCACACATAGTTTCTATAGTTTTGTCTTTGTCCTGTGGTGGTTTGCCATCTTGTCGTATCTTTTTGAAAAACACCATGTACACCAAAAATAGGACTACACCGACTATGATTATCTTTATCATATATTAAAAGCTATATTTCACTCCACCCATCAAGGCAAAAGTAGGATCAAAGCTACCAGTGCCACCATCATCAAACTCTATATCGCCGTATTTCATATATCGTAGCAACGCAGTCCAAGATAGCTTTTGACTTATCATACTCTCAACTCCACCAGTGATATGAAAAGATGTAGTAGTGAAACTATTCTCGTCTGATATAGTAGTGCTACCTAGCCCAGCTCCAAATATAGGAGAGAAATTTTTTGTATTTAACCTATAATATCCACTCATAAGTATTGAGCTAAATGAAAATGTAGCATCTATGTCGGTTAAAGAGCTTGAGTGTGTGAAATATTCTGCCTCTGCCCTTATCTTACCAAACTTATATCCGCCCAAAGCAGCAAATCCTACAGAACTATCAAAGCCCAATTTGTTGTCGTTTACGATATAGTCTCCAGGCATCACATATGCTAGATTGCCTCCAGCATAAAATCCTTTTTTGACATAATATGTAGTGGTTGTTTCTTTTTCCTTTGATCTTGTTGATCTTGTTGATCTTTTTTTCTTTTTTATCTTGTATTTTTTTAGACATTTTTTATATTTTTTGATACTCTTTTTTGTTTTATATTTTTTACACTTTTTTAGCACCTGTGCCTTTGTATAGGACTTCTTTTTTGCCATAGCAGTCGTCCCTGCAAACAAAAACAACACCGACACCGCCAACAACAATCTAAATAACTTTTTCATAATTTTCCTTTAAAATTTTGTTATTATAACAAATTTTATTTAAACTTAACCTATTTTTGAAAAAATATCAAAAATAGCACAGCCAAAACCCCCAACACCGCCACTATCCCTATGGATACCAGTGAAGCAATATCGCTAAATACAAGCACTCCAAAGCCAGCTATCGTGCTGAGAAGCGAATATATTATCGCTATATTTGTCTCGTTTTGTTCTTTTGCTTTGTATATAGCAAAATCCACTGCCACAGACAGGACAACAATCCCCATAAAAAGCTGCAAGATATTTAGCGAATACACCGCACCATATATAGCTATGACCGCCATAGGCAACAGCACATAAGATATCACATCTCCAAACCTCCGCCTTGTCACGGCTACTAAAAACAGCAATATCCCCAGTCCTAGCCATATAGCATATATAACAAATCCATCTATAGCTTTGTCTATCGTCTGCCTAAATACCACTTGACTATCTAAAGATATTATATTTTTTGTCTTTTTTGTCTTTTGTTGTATCAATACCGGCAGATACCATATGCCGTCTTGTCTATATAAACTATCTTTAAATATATTTTCATCGTATTTAGCCATCTTATATACATAACTATCTTTAAAATATCCATCTCTAAAGCCGTGCTTTTTTGACAAGGTGTCTAACCTTTGTTTGACATCATCAAATCCAAAATCATCCAGAACTTCTTGTCTGAGTTGTAATGTCTGTCTATCTAGCACATAAGACAAAGACGATACAAATTTTATATCCTGCTTTTTGAGACTATTTATCGTAGATATAGCTACATCTATCGTGTCTGCTTTTATGATAGCTGGGCTTAAGTTTTTTGTGTTTAGATTTTTTTCAAAAAACTTTTGTGTCTTTATGAGTTTTGTGTTGTGGTAGTTTAGGTTTTGCAAAGTTTTGTCAACCGATACGAAGCTATATGCCCCTACAAACAACACCAAGCTAGATATCACTATATATATAGATGGCAGCTTATATCTGTGTTTCATATCGCGTATAGTTATATATTTTGTTTGCTTTAACCTAAGATGTGGATATATAAAAGCAAACGACACATAAGCAAAACCTAGACTAGTCATACAAAATACAGTTATATGTTTTATCATCACAAACGAAGAGAACGACAACACAGCTAAGGCGATAAAAGTAGTCACAAATCCAAAAAACACATGAAAGTTGAAACTCTTTTTTGTCTCATAATATCCAAAAAAATAGTGATGAAACATATAATCTACCGCCACAGCAGTCCAAGACACCGCTAGAGCGAAGCTTATGATAGATATATTGCCAAAGACCATATGGCTAGCTATCGCTCCAACTATCACAGATGACACAACAGTAGCAAACAGATTTGCTAGCAAGATAAAATTTCGCAACATTATCATATACAAAAACAGGAGCAAAAATGTAGACAAAAGCACGATAAACTTCACATCTTCTTTTATATATCTTTCGTTTTCTACAAAATAATAAAACGGAGCAAAATGCTTGATATTTTTGTTTTTTATAGTATCGTGTATTTTGTCATATAGCACACAGTGTTGATCAAACGATAGATTTGCCGACACATCAAACACAGCAAGATAGCCAAACTCTCCTAGTCCCATATTTCCATTTGTTATGTTTATATTTGTTTTGTATGGCTTGGGTTTTTCAAATATCTCAAGTGGATCAAACATATCTAGTGGGAGATATATGTCGCTGTTTTTTATATTTTGTTTTATATCTTGAAGTTTTTTGTCTATATCTATATCTTTGGAGCTTTTGTATTTTATACTGTTTATGGACAGTTTATAGATATTTTCATAGTCTGTTTTGTTCTCATTTTCATAGCTACTTATAGACAGGTGGTTTATGTTGTCTAGCTTTTGTTTTAACCTTTTTATGCTCTCTAGCTTGTCAGGTTCGTAGCCTTTTATAGCTACTATCAAGTTCTCATTTGTGCGTGATTTTTTGTATATATCCATCGTAGTTTTTTGCTCTTTTGTCAAAAATTCTGCTAGATCGCTTTTGATATAACTAGATATATCAAACACGACAAACAGAGACAATATGACAAAAAACAGCCCTAGATTAAAGTATCTCAATCATAATCCTATCATGATTTCGCATATATATCTCAAATTTTTTGAACTTTTTGCTTTCATAATCTATGATTATCTTCTCTATATGCTTTTTTGTGCTTTGTTTTGCGACAAGCTTCATCTGTGTTGAAGTTTTTATGATATCAAATATCACCTCTAAGTCATCAAAACTGTTTTTACTTATCGCTTTTATGATAGACGGCACTACTAGTAGCTGTGGGTGCTGGGCATACATATAGGTCTTGTTTGTGTCTGTTTGTATCACTAGCTTATCTTTTTGATAATACAAAGTTTTTGCTACTGGTGTGCTATATATTAGCTTTATATCGCCTTTGATTTGAGACATTTGCCCCAGCGATACTTTGTGTTCGCCAAATGCATCTAGATATATAGTTTCACGAAATTTATCAGCACCCATACCATATATGACCGACAAGACGACAAGGATAAAATACTTCACAACATCTCTATGTTTGGTGTGTTTTCAAACATTTTATAAGTTTTTTCATGCACAAAATATCCAGAAGTCAGGCTTAAACTCTCTTTTGCTCCTGTTATGACTAGAGTAAATGGCAAACTGCCTTGGTGGTTGCTGATGATCTTGTGTATGGTTTGGATTATACCTATATCGGTATTTTCTTCTATTTGTATTGTTATGCTATCTCTTTTTGGTTTACTTGTTTTTGCTTTTTGGGTTTTGAGCTGTTTGAAACTTTTTGTGTTGAACTTGACACCAAAGTGATCGACTTTCACTACCATATCAAACACCATAGGCTCATTTATATCAAAATCATTTTCCAGCTTTAGCTTGTCTTTTTCAAACATCATGAAGTCATAACTTCCGTGCAAATCCATGATAGTAGCTACGAAATACGGATTGCCTTTTTTGCTTATCTTTTGTATTATTTGCACTATCTTGCCTGCTATTTTTACTTGTTGTCCGTCTTTTAGCTCGCTGTATTCGCTACTTTTTACATAGTCCACACTATCAAACACCGCTCTATATTTATCTAGCGGATGCCCAGATACATAGAAGCCTAGAGTTTCTAGCTCTTTTTGGAGCATAGTTGTGTTGTCGTATTCATCTAGTTCGTTCAGGTTTAGCTCCACTGTTTGTAGCTGTTTATCGTCGCCAAACAGTGAGCCGACACTCAACTCTCTAGCTCTGTTGGCATTTGATACTTGTGCCACTATGTATTCTATCTGGTCGGCCAGTGCTGCTCTAGTGTGTCCGAAGCTATCAAAAGCACCAGAACATATGAGTGCCTCTACTACTCTTTTGTTGACTTTTGAGCCGTCTATCCTAGATACAAAGTCTGCCATATCTACAAACTCTCCATCTTTTCTAGTAGCTAAGATACTTTGCACTACTTTTCCGCCAGCTCCTTTGAGTGCTCCTAGCCCAAACACTACGACCTCTTTTTTGTCTATGATATCTGCACTAAATATATGCTGTGATTTGTTGATGTGTGGCGGCACTAACCTATAGCCCATATGCTTCAGCTCATCTACATATTTGACTACTTTGTCTGGCTTTTGACTTTCCGATGTCAGCAACGATGCCATAAACTCTGTAGGATAATACCGCTTCAAAAACGCAGTCTGAAAAGTGATCATAGCATATGCTGCTGAGTGTGATTTGTTGAACCCATAGCCAGCAAACTTGAGTATTTTGTTGAACAATTTTTCACAATGCTCCGCAGAGTAGCCGTTTTTCACTCCGCCATCAGCAAACTGGCTTTTGAGTTTGTTTAGTTCATCTTCGTTTTTTTTACCCATCGCTCGTCTGACTAAGTCCGCTCCACCTAGACTAAACCCACCTATGACTTGGACTATCTTCATGACCTGCTCTTGATACACTATGAGACCATAAGTCTCTTTAAGTATAGGTTCTAGAGCTTCTGTCAATTCATCATAAAAGTAGCTAACCTTTTGTCGTCCATGTTTCCTCTCCACGAAGTCGCTGACCATACCAGCTTCTATGGGACCGGGACGATACAAAGCTAGTATAGCCAGTAGTTCACCAAAATTATCTGGCTTTAACTTTTTGCATAGCTCTTTGACTCCGTTGGCTTCTACTTGAAACAACCCTATAGTCTCACCTCGTGATATTAGGTCATACACTTCTGGGTCTTCTATGTTTTCATCGTCAAAATCTATCGTCTTGCCGTGTCTGTCCTTGATAAGTTTCAATGTATCATTGATGACAGTCAAAGTTTTCAAGCCCAAAAAGTCAAACTTTATCAGATCTACATCTTCTATGTATTTGCCGTTGTATTGAGTAGCTACTGCTATATCATCGCCAGAAGGACGAAACAGCGGTGTCTTTTGATACAGAGGTTCATTTGATATCACTACACCAGCCGCATGAGTGCTGGCATTTCTGTTTAAACCCTCCAAAGCTAGAGAGTGTTGCCATACTTTTTGGGCTAGTGGATTGCTCTGTATATACTCGTCTATCTTTGGCTCATCTTTTTGTGCTTGTGCTAGACTTATACCTATCTTGTCTGGTATCATTTTCGCCATCTTGTCCGCTTCGCTTAGAGGCAAATCCAACACTCTAGCCACATCTCGTATAACTCCTTTTGCTAGCAGTTTGCCAAATGTGATGATCTGCGCTACATTTTGCCTACCATATTTTTCTACCACATAGTCTATGACCTCTTGTCGCCTATTTTGACAAAAATCCATATCGATATCTGGCATAGAGACTCTGTCTGGGTTTAGAAATCTTTCAAATATCAGTCCGTATTTTATGGGGTCTATGTTGGTTATAGATAGAGCATAGGCTACCAAACTACCAGCCGCCGAACCTCGTCCGGGTCCTACTGGTATAGGTGGGTCACATAGTTTGGCAAACTGTACAAACTCCCATACTATGAGCATATATCCCGAAAACTTCATATTGTTGATGATCTGTATCTCATCATCTACTCTTTGTCGGTATATACTGTGTGATTTTTCGTCAACTTTTTCGAGTATCTTTTCTAGCCCTTTTTTGCACAAGTATTCAAACAGCACTTTGTCATTGTCTAGCGAGTATTCTTTGTTTTTTTGGGGTATTTCTATACCGTATTTAGTCGCCATCTCCCTAGCGAACTTAAAGTTGGGTGGTGTGGGGTTGCCTAGTTTTATATTTAGGTTGCATTTATCTACTATCTTTTGTGTATTTGCTATAGCTTGTGGTATATCTGCATATAACTTTTGTATTTGCTGTGGAGACTTGAGATAAAACTCATGTACACTGTGCTTCATCCTTTTGGGGTCGTCAAAAAGTTTGTTCATAGCAATACACATAAATGCCTCATGCGATATAGCATCTTTTTGTTCTGTGTAGTGTGTGTCGTTTGTGGCTACTATCTCTATGCCGGTTTGTTTGGCTATCTTGAGTATCATATCATCTATAAAATACTGGTCATCTATGCCGTGTCGCATGATCTCAAGATAAAAGTCCTCACCAAATATCTCTTTGTATTCCAAAGCGACCCGGACTGCTTCATCATAACCTTTGGCACCATTTTTTTTGTTTTTAGGATTTTGGGTATTTAGATGCCAGCTAACTTCACCTTGTAAGCAAGCACTCATGGCTACGATACCCTCGCTGTGTGATTTTAAAAGTTTTTTGTTTATTCTGGCATTATAATAAAATCCTTCGGTATATGCCATACTGCTTAGATACATCAAGTTTTTGTATCCTATATCATTTTTGGCTAGCAGACACAAGTGAAATCGCTTTTTGCCAGTTTTGTCATCAAGCTTTTCGTGGTTGTGGATATATGTCTCTATACCTATGATAGGTTTTATACCTGCTTTTTTTAGTTTGGTATAGAACTCTATAGCTCCAAACATATTGCCGTGGTCGGTTATAGCTACACTTTTCATGCCTAGCTCTTTGGCTTTGATGATTAGGTTATCTATCTTGTTGGCACCATCTAGCAGTGAGTATTCTGTGTGCAGATGCAGGTGAGAAAAGGCGGAGCTATCTATCATGACAAAAGAGTGTTTAGCTTATCTATATCCTTGTTGTTTGTTATAGTTATGTTTATACCTTTTGGATTTATAGTCGTTTTAAAATTATTGTCTTTGAGTATTTGAACTATATTTTGTAGCTTTACTTTGTCAAATAGGATTTTGGATTTTGGTGCTTGTAGTTTTGGTTCGTTTTTGTTTTTTAACTGTGCTATTAACTTGGAAGTTTCTTGCACAGATAACTTTTGTGCTATTATGCTGTCTGTGGCTATTTGTTGTTGTTTTTCATCTAGGACTGTCATCATCTTTGCGTGTCCAAAGCTTATGTTATTTGCTAAAAGTTTATCTTGTACATAGCCACCCAGCGACAAAACTCTCAAAGTATTTGTGATAGAAGAGCGACTTTTTGATAGCTTATCCGACAACTGCTCATGAGTTATATTGTGCTGTTTGATAAGTTTGTCATATGAGCGTGCTAGCTCTACTATATTTAGATTTTCTCTTTGGATATTTTCTATGAGAGCTAACTCATTTAGCTTGTCTCGGTTTATATTTAATATGATTGACTTTATAGTGTCGGTCTCTAAAAGTTTGGTAGCTCTCAACCGCCTCTCACCAGATACTAGAGTATATCTATCATCGTCTCGTATGACAACAATTGGTTGCAAAAGTCCGTGTGCCTTGATAGATTGGCTCAACTCTTTTATGGCATCTATCTCAAACACCTGTCTAGGTTGGTCTGGATTTGGGTCTATTATATCGACATCTATCTCATCTACGACATCTACAAACTCGCTGTTTTCGTTTTCATATGCTGACTCTACTTCGTCTAGCAACTCGCCCAGTCCTCGTCCAAGTGCTTCTCTTTTCATCTTTTGCTCTTTTTTAGTATTGCATTTGCTAAGTTTATATATGCTTTGGAACCTACAGAATTTTTGTCGTATTGTATCACAGATTTTCCAAAGCTAGGCGACTCTGCTAGTGTAATATTTCTAGGCACTACGATATAGGATTTTTTGTCTACTTTAAACAACTTGCTATCAAAGTGCTGTATTAGGTCGCTTAGGACTTGTTTGGATAGGTTGTTGTTTTTAGCATACATGGTCGGCAAAAATCCTTTTATCTGTAGCTGTGGATTTGTGGTTTGTTTGATAAGCTTGATAGTATTTAAAAGCAAAGCCAAACCCTCCAAAGCAAAAAACTCACACTGTATAGGTATCACGACAGATGTAGATGCGGTCAAAGTATTTATGGTCAGCGGTCCTAGAGCTGGTGGTGAGTCTATGATGACATAGTCGTAGTTGTCTTTAACCTCATCTATGAGAATTTTGAGTATATATTTGTTTTTGTTTTTGTTTGTATAATAATTTTTTTCGAAACCCACCAGCCCTATACTTGACGGCACTAAGTCTAGATTTTCTACTTCTGTTTTAAGTATGGCATCTTTGAACTTTTGTTTTCCTATCATTGCTTGATATAAGTTTCTGCTGTATTTGTCTCTAGCAAATCCTAAAGATGTGGTGGCATTGGTCTGTGGGTCGGCATCTATCAGCAAAATCTTTTTATTTGCTATAGCTAGTGCGGCCGCAAGATTTACTGCAGTCGTGGTCTTGCCTACACCGCCTTTTTGGTTTGCTATGGTTAAAATCTCTGTCATCTGGTGCTATACTCCTTTTTGTTGTTTATCATAAGCGAACCATCATCTTGGAGCATATCTGGTTGTGGCGATATTTTTTGTCCATTTATGTTGATTTTGTAGTTCTTACAATTGTTTTGAAATTGTATCGAAAAAAACTTAAAATTATCTGTCCAACTTTGGCTTTTTGCTACTAAAGTTATAAATTCATCTACAATACTCTCTTTATCTATATTTATATCAAGTACACTGAAGCATTTTTTTGTCTCAAATATATTGATACCTATACCGCAATAGAGCAGTCCAGACGATATTTTGGTCACTGTGCCACCTAATTTTTTGTCTTTTATATAAAAGTCATTTGGCCATTTGATATAGCACTTTGAACCATGAGAGCTAAAAATTTGCTGTAAAAGAGAGCTAAAATATATAGAAGCCGACTGCCACGGCATATCTATAGGCAACATATCTACACTTATGACAAACGAGAAAAACATATTGCCACGAACTCCTATCCAGCTATTTTCACCGCTACCTATACCATCTGTTTGATAGTCAGTATAGACTAGCAGAGGCATATCGTAGCCGTGCTTTTTTATATATGATATTATATATTTTTGAGTAGAGTTTACTTCGTTTAGAGATATTTTTCTAAAAGCCACGACTTTGCCCTTGTTTTTAGCTGGTGTAGAGCATCAGATGCAAAAAACTCTATCTTTGATAAATTTTTTGCTCTTGTATATGCAAAATCATTTATAAGCTTCGCTACTATCGCCTCGCCACTATGTATCGTCTGTGCATCTTCAAAATAGTTTGATATATTTGTAGCTATGAGCGGAAAGTGAGTGCAACCAAGTATAATATATTTTATATCACAAACATCATCAAAATAGTGCTTCATAGTCTGTGTCAATATAGCCGTGTTTTCAAGCTCCAGCTCTACAATAGGCACAAAAAGAGGTGTGGCTATGTTGACTATATTGTTGTAGCCATTGTTGCGAAGTTTTGTATCATATACGGCACTTTGTATCGTGCCTTGTGTTCCTATGGTTAGTATTTTGTTGTTTTTGTCTTTGACTTTTTGACAAACCATATCTACACCGGCATCTATGACACCAAGCACTGGCACTTTTGACTTTTTTTGCATATCATCTATAGCATATACACTAGCAGTATTGCAAGCTACTATGATGATATCTATATCAAAATCTTCGAAAAACTCCACCGCCTCTAGTGAATATCTTATGATAGTCTCTTTGTCTTTGTTGCCATATGGCACTCTGGCTGTATCACCAAAATATATTATCTTGTCAAATATATTGTGCTCCAGTATAGACCGAACCACAGTCAGCCCACCTACTCCACTATCAAACACTCCTGCTACTTTAGTCATACAAAAACTCCTTGTCTATCCCGCCTAGAGGTTTGAGCAAAAAATTTATATATAAAATCTTTTCTCTTATGGCATCGTTATCTATAGTTGGTGCCGATACTAGCTGATCTTTGATACCTATCGTTGCTCCCCAGCATTTTTTTTGTATATCCAGATAATACTCCTTGATAGAAGATAAGTCATCCAACAGATTGTAGTTTTGTTTGTATCCTAGCTCATAATATCTGTTAAATTTTAGCGATGTTTCTACTATGATAGTCTCATCTTTTTCCAAGTTGTTGTTTTCATTTTCTTTTGTCTTGCTGTGTTTTAAACTCATAGCAAAGTAGTCATTGCTATCTTTTATCTCACTTATGGTAGATATGACTTCGTTTAACTTGTTGCTGTATTTTATCTTGTTTGTGATATATCCGCCTTTCATATAATATATTATCTCATTTTCCAGAGCCTTTTTGTCTTGTCTGTCTGTCTCTTCGTCTATCGTTATGAGCTGTCGTATTTTGTGGTTCAATATATGTGTCAAACTTGTTTTGTCATAAAATGATTGGTTAAACAATATGTTGATATTTTCTATCGTTTTTTCCATACCAAACGGCTTTAACGCTACATCATCTGTCTCATCTAGATATATATCGCCATCTATGTCAAGCTCTTGTGGTGTAGTGAGATCCACCTTCAGCCCTACAGTATGATACATGCTATCTAGCGGTTTTAGCAGACTTGTAGATACAGATATAGTGTTTTCGCTTTGAAGATATCTAGCATTTTTATAAGTTTGTGGCTTTTGGCTATAGTCTATAAGTTTGCTGTGAAAGTTTTTGTTTAGGTCTATGTTTAAAAACTCTTGAAATATATCAAACGAATAAGCAAACGAAAGTTTTGTATCGGTTGTTTTCGCTGTAGGTGTTGTCTCGTCATCGTTTGTATAGTTGTTTGACTCTATATCAAAAGCCGTAGTCCATCTAGTGCCGAACCAATTTGACAGATAGTTGTGGTATTTGAGCTTTGGAAGCTGTTGCAATATCTTTGTTTGATCCACCAAGTTGCCGTCTTCGTCTTTGTTTCTCGTGTCTTTGTAGTATTTGAACTCTATCATACTGAAGTGTTTGTTTTGGTTATAAAAATAGTTTAGCTTTGATGTAAGTTTCGCGCCTTCTAGCTTTTCGCTACTGTTGTCAAGGTCTTGTAAGTTTTCGTATCCTATATCGTTTAGGTCGTTTATAGATATCGTCAAGCCATCTTGAGTGTTGCCAGAGCTAAACAGATGGCTTCTAGTATAGTCTATGTTGTATCCTTTGTGAGTTTGGTTTTCTATCTCATTGTCTGCTTTGTATTTGGCTTTTTCTTTAAATGCCCCTGTCTTTATATGGAGTAGCGAATAGGGACTATCTGCCCAGCGGTATTGGACATAGGCACCCTCGCCTCTTTTGGTTCTGATCTGCGGTGTTAGTTCTATATCCCAGTTTTTATCTGGTGCTACAAATAGTGACTGAGCATATAGCAATCCCTCTTTGTTGGACAACCCTACTCGTGGATGCAACATACCAGTTCGTCTAGTATCATCGGTAGAAAACCCAAACCACGGAGCATACAGCACTGGCACTTTGCCTATATATAGTCTAGTGTTATATGTATTTACCCACTTATCTTTTGTGTCATAGTCGCCAGAAGTAAACTCTATACTCCAAAACGGTGATTCACAATCACAGCTAGAGAGTTTGGATTGTTGTAGAAAATAGGTCTGTGCTGTTTTGTTTGCATCGTTTGATTTTATCCATACTCCTGTCTGGTTTTCAAATATAGTAACATTGCCGAAACTTGTCGTGTCATTTTGAAAATCCACGAAGATTTTATTTGACAGACTAAAAAAGTTGTTGTTTCTCAGCACCGCCACATCCTCTTGCAGGTCCAAAGTCTTTTTGTCTTTGTCGTATACTATACTTTTTGCCGTAAGATAATAAGTAGGCGAAAATATCACAACATCGCCTGAGCCTTGTATGCTAGAGCCGTTTGTTTTGAACTGCTTTGATAGTAGCTGGACATCTTCTGTCCCTTGTGCAAACACAACAACACAAAACAATACAACCGAAACAAAGACAAACTTCAACATCTATCCTATATTTTTGATGACCAAAGTTTTCGACAGTTTATCATGAAATGTCTGCCTAGAAGCTGTGAAAAATGCTATAGTGAAACCTATATAAAAATAAAACTCACTTATAACCCGTCCTACAGACCGTATAGCACTTTTAAGTAGTCCTATGTTTTTATAGGTATGGAAGTCTATCACTCGTATTTTCATCACCAACTTGCCGATAGTTGCACCATAATACCATACAAACGATGTATGATATATAAACTTTATAAAAATTATCTTATATAAATTTTCTTGCACCAGCACTATTATAGCTTCGCTTTGAAGTCCTGCCAGACTGTCCCACAGCACCACTATTGCTATAAATGTCATAAGCAAGTCATCTATCACAAATGCCATCGCTCTTGATCTGTTCGTAGCTAATGCTAGAGTGTTTATATCTATATTTTTATCCATCTATCTCTCCTATAATACTATCGTATGTCAGCACTTCTATACCTAGCTCTCTAGCCTTTTTTTGCTTGCTTCCTGCTTTTTCGCCTATGATCAAAAAGTCAGTGCTACTAGAAACCGCCGAACCTACTTTCGCTCCCATATTTTCTAGCTTTTGTTTTATCTCGTTTCTACTTTTTGCCATCGTGCCAGTTAGCACTACTGTTTTGTCTTTAAATCTATTGTCAGCAACTTCTACAAATTCATCAACTACAGGCGATATCGTGCCTATAAGCTCGCAGACCAACTGGCGGTTTATATCTATAAATTCCACAAAACTATTTGCCATAATATCGCCAAATCCATCTATGGAGACAAGTTGTTCTATACTTACATCTACAAACTTATCGCCAAACTGCTTGACTATATCCACACTAGCGACTTCGCCTATGTTTAAGATACCCAAACTATTTATAAACTTTGACAGCTTCATATTTTTGCTATTTTCTATAGCTTGTAGCAAGTTGTCTATCTTTTTGTCTTTGAAACTCTCCAGTCCTACTAAGTTTTCTCTTTTGAGTTTATATATATCAAGTATGTTTGATATTAAGTTTTTTTCATATAGTAGCTTGACTATCTTTTCGCCTAGTCCGTCTATATTGGCACACCCTTTGCTAGCAAAAAATGCAATGCTATTTATGATTTTGTCTGGGCATTGTAGATTTACGCATTTTATCAGTATATCCTCGTAGTGTAGTGGCTGACTGCATGTTGGACAGTTTGTAGGCTTTTTTATGTTCGTCTGCTCTCCTGTCCGCCTATCTTTTAGGACTTTGACTATCTTTGGTATTATATCGCCACTTTTCAAAACTACTACATCATCGCCTATCATGAGACCCAACCTATCTATCTCGTCAAAATTGTGCAAGCTAGCTTTGCTGACCGTTGAGCCGTCTATCGGCACAGGCTTCAATATAGCTACTGGTGTGACCGCTCCTGTTCTACCTACTTGTAGAGATACATCAAGTAGCTTTGTAGTTTTCTCAACTGCTGGAAATTTATAGGCACACGACCACTTGGGATACTTGACCGTCCAGCCCAATATCTGCTGATATGATACTAAGTCATATTTTATGACCATACCATCCAAAGCTATATCTACCTTGTCTCTTTGGTCTATCATATACCTATAAAACTTCTCAACATCCTCTATATTGTGACAATGTTTACTAAGTATAGGTTTGTCAAATCCCAGAGCATAGACAAACTCCATAATCTGTGATACTTTGTCATACTTTAGACTATTTTGCCCCACACCCCACAGCACGAACTCTAGCTTTCTCTCTTTGGTTATGCTACTGTTTAGTTGTTTTAAACTACCTGCCGCCATATTTCTAGGATTGGCAAACAGTGGTTTGTCATCTTTTGCTCTTTGAGAGTTGATCTTGTCAAACTGACTTTTTTTTATGACTACTTCACCTCGTATCTCTATATCGTCCATATAACTTATGCTCTTTGGTATAGAGTTTATAGTTTTGGCATTTTGTGTCACATCTTCGCCTATCTTGCCATCGCCTCTGGTTATGGCTTTGAAAAGTTTGCCCTGTTTGTATATGATATTTAGACTCACTCCATCGTATTTGGGCTCACATACAAGCACATCTGGCTTGACTGTTTTTTCACATCTAGCGACCCAAGCTCTAAGCTCATCTATATCAAACAGATCTTCTAGCGACCACATAGGAGATATATGTGCCTGTTTGTCAAACTTTTTTTGCACCGTGTCGCCTACAGTTTTAGTAGGTGAGTTTGGGTTAATTTCACTAGGGTTTTTTTGTTCATATAGTTCTATTTGCCTATACAGACTGTCCCATTCATCATCTGTAGCTACAGGATTGTCTAGTTTGTAGTATGCCTCTTGCCAAACTTTCAGTGTGCTTATGGCTTGGTCGTATTGGTCTTTTGTCAACTATTTTCCTCTAAAATTTTTTTGTCTATATCTTTTCTTGGTTTTATATTTGATACTTTTTTCAACAATGTAGCTTGTCGCACCAAGTTACCTCCACCACTGCTTAATTTTTTGAGTGTCTCATCGTAGCTTTGTTTTGCATCATCTAGCCCCTTGCCAACTTTTAGCATCTCATCAGCAAAACTGACAAATCTATTGTATAGCATCTCCGCCCTGTCATATATCTTGTGAATATTTTTTGCTTGTTTTTCATATCGCCAGCTATTTTCCACCGCTCTTAGAGCTACGAGCAGTGTCGATGGACTGACTAGTATAATCTTTTGATGAAATGCGTTATCAAAAAGCGACACATCATGCTCCAAAGCCAAAAGCAATGCACTCTCTATAGGCACAAACATAAACACAAAGTCCAGACTATTGATATCTTGTAGTTTTTCGTATTTTCTACTTGCCAATCCTTTTATGTGTGTTTTCATAGAGATTATATGCTCTGCTAGATAGCTTTGTTTGTTTTCTTCGTTGTGTTGATTTATGTATTGGTTGTATGCTATGAGCGAAGTTTTTGCATCTATGATTATGTGTCTATCTTCTGGTAGATACACCACTACATCTGGTCTATATAGATTGCCTTTGTCATCTTTTAGGCTGACTTCTCTTTTGTATTCTTTTTCTTTTCGTAGTCCTGAGCTTTCTAGCACTTTTTCTAGCACCACCTCGCCCCAGCTTCCTTGGGTTTTGTTGTCATGTGTCAGTGCCCTTGTCAAGTTTATAGCATCTTGAGACATTTTTTGGTTTAGCTCCTTTAGGCTTTGTAGCTCGAAACCAATCTTTGCTCTATCTTTGCTGTCATTGTCATATATATGTTCTACTCGTTTTTTAAACTCTGTCAGCTGTGTTTGCATAGGAGTTATGATATCTTTCATACTTTTTTGGTTTGATTTGTCTAGCAAGTCTGTGTTTTTTTGTGTGATCTCTTGTGATATTTGAGCAAATTGATTTTTCAACCTCTCTTCGCCTTTTGTGATATATTCTTGTCTATCTTCCATATATAGCTTTTGTTGTTCTAGTTTTGTTTTCAGTCCTTCGTTGTCTCTGTTGCTGTCTATCAACTTGACATTTGCTACATCATATCTAGCTTGAACTCCTGTCAAGTATGCTAGCTTTTCGTTTAGTTTTGCATTTTGTATATCTTTGTCTGTGAGCATATCTGACTTTTCTTTATATCGTAGTTTTATAGACCGTATGATCTCTTTTTGATCCATAGTTTGATTGTATAATATATACAAAAACATCACACAACCCACCAGCAACAAACCCAACACTACTGCCATGATAAGCATAGTCAAAACTCCAACACAGTATATACAGGAGCTGTGTCTATTAGCTGGTCTTTGCCTTTTAGTTCCAGCAAACCTATCACAAAACAAAACTCCACCACAGTAGCATCTAGTCGTTGTATCAGTTTGGCAGATGCTTTTGCTGTGCCACCTGTTGCTAGCAAGTCATCTACTACTAGCACTTTTGCTTTTTTATTTTCAAAGCAGTTTGTCCGTAGCTCTACTTCGTCATATCCATACTCTAGTTCGTATCGCTCTTTGATAGTCTCGCCTGGTAGTTTGCCCTTTTTTCGCAATGCTACGAAACCTTTGTTTAGTCTATCGGCTAACACACTGCCAAATATAAACCCCCTAGCATCAAGTCCCACTATATAGTCTATCTCCATATCTTTGTATCTGTTTTCTAGATGATTCATAAGTCGTGAAAATACCTCTGGTTTGTTTAGCAAAGTAGTGATGTCTTTAAACACTATGCCGGGTTTGGGAAAGTTTGGCACCGTGTCTATACTATCTATCAACAACTGTTTTACCTCTTGTGTCATCATAATATCCTTATATTTTATATATTTTTGATTATATCCAAAACTACTTTAAGTTTAGCTAGTTTTATATTTATCTTTGGTATTATTCTTATGATTGGTGTCTTGACTGTCGGTTGTCGTATAGCTCCTACGGCAAATCCTGCTTTTTGAAGTTTGTTTTGTGTTTGTATCGTGGTGGTGTTTGAGCTTTGATTTATAGGCAATATAAGTGCTGGCATATCTACACTTAATATCTCTTTGGTAGTAGCTTGTATCTGTTTGATTTTATCTGTTATTTTTTGTCTGTTTTTTTGTATATGTTTCACGCTATAATATGCATATATAGTATCAAACAACGACAAAGCAGTGCTATATATGATAGGTTTTGCTCTGTTTTCTAGATAGCTTATCAACTGTCGCGAACCTAGTATATATGCTCCGTAGCTACCGTATGCCTTGCCAAATGTCGCCATCTTTATATGGTTTGACCTTATTTTTAGATTGTTGTAGTCAAACCATCCGTTTAGATTTTCGCCCACGACACCGCTACTATGTGCTTCATCTACTATAAGTATAGCCTCGTATCTGTCGCAAATATCATATATATAGGGGTTTGCCATATCACCACTCATAGAATACACCCCTTCTATAGCCACTATTATTCTTTTATGTTTATTGTGGTTTTGTCGCAGTATTGTCTCTAGCTGTGCTGTGTCATTGTGAGCAAATATCTCTACCTTTGCACGGCTTAATCTGCTAGCCATCATACCACTAGCATGGTAGTTTTCATCTACTACTAGCATATCGCCCCTTCTAGCCATACTTTCAAACAAACTTATATTTGCTAGATATCCACTGCCTACTATGATACCGCTTTCAAAACCATTTGTCTGGCACAATAGCTTTTCTAGTTTGTAGTGTATATCGTGGTAGCCGTTGACTATCATAGATGATTTTGAGCCATAGTTGTGCTGTTTTAGAAAACAGTTCGCCGACTTTTTTGCTATAGTTTTGTTTTGTGCTAGTCCTAGATAATCATTTGAAGCAAAATCCGTTAAAGTATCGTCATATAGTTTTCTATGGCGAAATCTGTTTGCTCTACTTATCGCTTTTAGCTCACTGTCAAAACAGTTCATGACGGTTTGAAACTTTTTTTAGTCTTACAAAACTCAACCAATATACAACTATCACAATCTGGCTTAACAGCCTTGCAAATATATCGTCCAAACAGCACCATAGCTTGATGAAGTTTGTTTAGGTCTGTTTCAAATTTTTTTTCTAGTTCTATCTTTGTCTGTGAAACTGTCTTTGCATAGCTCAAGCCTAGCCTATGAGATACACGAAACACATGAGTATCTACTGCCATGATATTTGCATCGTAAAGTTCTATGAGATACACACAAGCTGTCTTTTCGCCCACTCCTGCTAGAGCTTCTAGTTCTTGTTGTGTATTTGGTATGCTGTAGTTGTGTCGCTCTTTTAACTGAATTGCCATATTTAAAAGATTGTTTGCTTTGTTGTTGAAAAAACTACAGCTATTTATAAGTTGTTTTATATCATCTATTTTTGCCTTTGAGAGTGATATTATATCTGGATACTTTTCAAAAAGTTTGACAGTGATAATATTTACTCTCTTGTCGGTGCATTGTGCCGATAAGACAATGGCTACGAGAAGTTCATAGCCGTTTTTATAGCTAAGCTCTGTTTTGGCTTTGTCATATTTCGCCACAAATATATCTTTTATTTGCAGTATTTGTGCTTTTGTGGCTTTTTTGATACTAAATCTTTAATATATAGCTTGTGGTATCTTGCTTTTGTATTTTGTCATCGTCTCGCCTATATTTGCATTTACAAATGTAGGGTCAGCTACATAATACAGCTTGCCGTTTACTTTGTAGCCATCTCCTTTTATTTTCGAGTTCAATGCCACAGCAGATGCTATGTGGTCTTTGTATTTTAGTCCTATAGTCTCTAAGTTTAGCAAATTTTTCACTAGGTATGTAAACAATATCGTCCTATCTTCACAGTCACTATATTTATAATACAATGTCTCCTCAGGAAACAATACTTTCTCATATTTAAACTGTTGCTGGTCTGTCTTGTAGCCAAACCCAGTTTGCACAAATCTTAGTAAAATATTGACCGCTTCTACCTCTTTTTTGCCATCTATTATCTTTCTCAAACCAGCTAGCAACCTACCTCTAGTCATATTTGACACTTTAGAATCAAAATATATCCTATAATCACTCTGCGGATATGAACTATAAAAATCTATCAAGTTTTTGTTGACTATAGTATTTAGATTGTGAGTTTTGTTGTAATATTTAAATGAATACTTTTTCAATATCTTTAAGTTATTTAGCTTTAGTGGTTTATCCATCTTGAAGCTAAGTTGTCTCAAATTTCTACTATAGTTTGACTTATATGTTCGTATATTTGATATTCCTTTTGCTCTCCCGCCTGGAACCAACACATAGTATCTTTTGCTGTTTATGTTGAAATACGACACTTGATATAGCTTGTGAGATATGGCACTCATCAGATAAATATTGTTGCTATTGTATCCTACTTTTACATCCAGCCCTAGTTTGGTCAGCATAAACCATGTAAACAGATTTGCTTTGTTGTTTTGTCCATAAAATTTCATACCCATCTTATATACAAATTTATATTTAGCCCAGTCATTTAGCTGCATATTGCCAAAGTGAAACTCAAACTGTTTTATGAGTGGTCTATAATCCTTGCGTGAAAATTCCTGCCAAAAGTCTGCTATAGAGTTTTTTGATATTGTATGTAGCTGAAAGTTATATTTGTTATTGTAGGCTATTTGTGATGTTGTCCCAAAAAAGCTAATACCTACAAGTTTATCTTTACTTAGAAGCTTGACTGTTTTTTTGACAAGTCCTTTTGTCCTAACTTGTTTTATGGGTCGTATGTTGACTTTTTTTGAATTTTTATAATCCGCTTCTCTTTTTTTTGTTTCTTTTGATTTTTCTGGTATATTATTTGGTTTTGTTTTTTTAAATCTTGTTTTGTCCTGTTTGAGCCGATACTCTTTCCACTGTTTTTTCAGTCCATTGGCAAATGCCCTGTCTTGATTTATCTTGTAGGTTTTGTATTCGTTGTTTTTCTTTTTTGACCAATCATCATACGATGTTGCAAAACCTATAGATATAACCAAACATAGACTTATAAATATTTTCATCTTTTTCGCTCCTTATTTTTATCGTCTATATATCATGCTACAGGCACAAATAGACCAAGACAAGACAAAAGCCTTGTCCTTGTCTTGTCGCAATAATATTATTTGTTTAACTCGTTGTCCAGAGCTTTATCGGCTTGATCTGCTTTGAACTCTTGATACATCTGCTTGTCTCTTGAGTTGTCCTTTGGCTGTGGTTTTGAAGCACACCCGTTAAACAATCCTGCCACAAACACCACAGTAACTATACTATATATGATATTTTTCATCTTTTGTCCTCTATTCACTTGCTTTTTCAAGCTCTTTGTTTAACTCACCATTTGCCTGAGAAGCTAAAAATCTCTGATACATAGCTTGTTCGTTTTTAAACGAAGTTTTGATAGCCTGTTTCATACTGTTACCGACTTTTGCAGTTTTGACTACTACTAAAAGATACATCTCTTTTGTCGTTGGGTGTATCCACATCTCTATAGACTTAGAACCACTTAATGTTTCATTTGTAAGCTGTTTTGATGTAGACGAAGTTGCCTTATCAAACGTGCTAGCCTTGCCACTACCTGTAGTACCTTTGTATTGCTTGAATAGATTTGCCACTTTGATACGAACTTGCGATGCTAGTTTGTCTCTGCCATCTGCTAGAGCTTCACTCCTCTGAAATGACACATCATTGCCAGCATTTGGTTTTGATATACCTACTTCTGCTATATAGCCGTTTGCTTGTGGATTACATGACCACTTTGGTGCTAACACTCCGTGCCACTTACATCGAAAATCCTCTTTTGTAGGTTCTTTTGGTTTATCCGCACACCCACTCAACAAAAACAACGACAATGTCGCTATTACACTCATATTTATGAAATTTCTCATAATTTTCTCCTTTTTCTTAAAATGTGGTGAATTATAACATATATTTCTTAAACTTTATTTATATTTGCAAACTAATTTAAAAATTTAAGGTTTGAAAGTATTTTAGATATAAAATTTGCTACAGCAAGACTATAAGTCTGCTATGCTAGACCAGATGAGATTGTGGTGATATTTGCTCTATGTGGATTGTGAGTTGTCAATTCTCCAGTCTCCAGTCTCCAGTCTCTAGCCTCTAGCAAACCTACATCTAGATATCGTCTCATCTTGTCTATCTCTTTGATAAAAAATCTAGCAGATACACAGCTCTTGTCGTCGTCTATCACCACATCGCCAAATGGCGATATCACCGCACTACTCTTTGCCATATCATCTACGGCACTGTTTGCCACTATCACATAACATTGATTTGCCACGGCTAGGGCTTGAGAGAGTTGTTCTAGATTTTGCTTTCGTAGGCTACCCCACATAGACGGCACTGCTATAATATCGGCTCCTCGTAGCTGTCGCCATAGGTCTATAAACCGCAACTCAAAACATATTAGCACCCCTACTTTTAAGCCATCTATCTCAAACAGCTTGATACTATCTGTGTCGCCAGATGCAAAATATCTCGCCTCGTCGTTCAAAGTAAATAACTTTGCTTTTGACTGCCTATGGACTATCTCGCCCCTGTGAAATACTACAGCTGTATTTTGATATGCTTTTTGTATCTCATCGTATGTTATCATAGTCAGTGCGATAGTCCTGTTGGCTGACATAGGCTTGATAGTTTCTATAGCACGGTCGCTAAACATAGATGCTTGTGGCAGTTGGTTGTAGCAATATCCTGTCAAACAAAGCTCTGGTGCTACTATGAAGCTATATGGCTCACATCTGTTTATATGCTCTACTAAGTTTGCTAAGTTGTCGTCAAAATCATTCACAAGGTCAAGCTGTAGAGCTACTAGACTAGAAGTCATCAAAACTCAAAGACCCTTTGGAATAGTTCACGACATTACCTTCAAAAAAGTTTACTTTTTGGTCGTTAAACGATGCATAATCATCTACCCATTTGATAGGGTGTGGCACTCCATATTCTGCCTCATATCCTACTGCTGTGAGTCGTTTGTCTGCTAGGTATTGGATATATTTTGTGATAATCTCATCGCTAAGTCCCAGTATTTTGTTGTTGGTCACATATATGCCCCACTTGGTCTCTATATGCACCGCTCCTCGTATGAGGTTGCGAACCTTTTGTTCTAGCTCTTTGGTAAACAGCTCTGGTCGCTCCTTTTTGGTGCTTTTGATCATATTTTGAAACAGCACTAGGTGTGTGATCTCGTCTCGCTGGATAAACCGTATCATCTGCGATGAACCTAACATCTTGCCAGATTTACTCAGTGCATACATGGCCGCAAACCCAGCATAAAAATATATACCTTCCAAAATTTGATTTGCAAACATAGCTAGGACTATATTTTCATCTGTGGGGTCTTCGCCCAAAGCGGCAAATGTATCTGCTATGTATTTGTTTTTTTCTCGCAAGGTCTCATCCTTTTTCCACATATCGTATATGAGGTCTGTGTTTTCAGATATAGACTCCACCATCACGGCATATGATTTGCTATGATTTGCCTCTTCATATGCTTGTCGTGATAGCACGGCGTTGATCTCTGGAGCGGTGATATATGGATTCATATTGTCCATGATATTGTTTGTCTGTAGGCTATCCATAAATATCAGCTGTGATAACACTAAGTCATACATACGTTTCTCATCTGTGGTGAGATTTTTGTAATCTTTGGCATCTGCGGTCATCTGTACCTCTTTTGGAAACCATGTATTTGCCTCCATCATATCCCATAACTTAGTCGCCCATTCGTATTTGGGCTTGGTGAAGTTAAGCATACCATCTGGATCTCCTCCAAATGTTCTTCGCTCGCCTAGTGTCTCTGTCGTATCTGGATTGTAGATAATCTTGGTCGATATTTTGTTCATGGTTGTATCCTTTTTGTGAATTTTATCAAAATAATATAAAATTTGAGTTAAATAAAGAATAAAATGTTATAATGACCCAAAGTCAATAAAAATATAGAGGAAACAATGCCAAAAATAGTAGACAGAGAAAAAACCAAAAAGAGGATAACACATGAAGCGGTAAACCTATTTATCAAGAGAGGATACACAAGCTTCACCATAGATGAACTAGCATCTGAATGTGATATATCAAAAGGTTCTGTATATAACTATTTTGAATCAAAAGATGACATCATATATAGTGTTATAGAATACGAACAGGTAAGTTATGACAAAGAGATACTACACAAAATAGATAAAAGCAAAACATTGGAAGATAAAATAATGGCACTTTTTAGTTTATGCATATTGGATGATGATATGACAAAAATCAGAAGAGGGATATATAATAAATTTGTTCGTACAACTATAAAAACACAAAACAAAGAGATGATACGGATGTTGAAAAATATCCAGATAAAATATCAAAGATGGCTCAACAATATCTTAACAGATGAAAAAAACAAAGGCAACATAACACAAAATGCCCACCTGTTTAGCAAAGGTTTGTTTGCTTTAGGCGAGGCAGTGGTGATGTATAGCGATATAGATGGTTACAATCACAAAGATATGCTGACCTCTTTTATAAAAGAGCTACTAAAAATGCTAAAAGGAAACAGATGATAAAATATATTATGATATTTATGATTGCTACTACGGTATCGTATAGCAAAAAGGTGACATTTACAGAGGCATTGGACTTGACTATCAAAAACAACAAAGAACTCAAAGCAAAGTCATATGAGACACAAAAGGCACGTCAAACACTCAAAGAAGCAGAGGGCTACGACTACGGACGACTTGATTTTGCCTACAATATATCTCGCACCAACCATGCTGGATATGTATTTGGTGCAAAGCTAGCTAGTCGTGAGGCTACATTTGGCGACTTTGGGTTTGGAGATTTTATAGACAGTATGGGCGGACTTATGAACCCAGCTACAGCAGCACAGACCAAAAGCGACCTACTAGCTCACCAGCCAGACCGCCTAAACAATCCAGATGCGAGAAACAACTTCGAGGGCAAACTGACATATGATGTGCCTATATACACAGGGGGCAAGCTAAAGTCAGCAAAAACCATGGCAAAGCTACAAATATCAGCAAAGTCAAACCAGCTAAAATATGACAAAAAAAAGATAGGCATAGAGGTTTTAAAAGCATACAACGGAGCAGTAACAGCAAAAGAGTTTATAAAGATGCTGCAAAAAAGCGTCAAAACCACAAACAGATTTGTCCGCACTAGTCAAAGACTATACAAAAACCAACTAGCCCGTGTGATAGATGTCAAACAATCACAGATGGCAAGACAGACGATAAAAGGTCAGCTAAGCGATGCACGGTCTAAGTTTGATATAGCTATAGCATATTTACGATTTTTGACAGATGATGAAACTATAGACGATGTGGGAGTATTGGTATTTTATGACCAAAAGCCACCACCACTACTACAGCTACAACAAGACGCCATGACAAACAGAGACGACTACAAATCTATGCAACTAAACACACAGACCATGAAAGAAAAGGTCAGCTTCGACGATGCTTCAAGTTATCCTATGGTAGGCGCTCACATAGAATACGGACTAAATGACGACGAACCTACGGCCGATGTAGAAAAAGACTATTATCTAGGAGCAGTGGGTCTAAAATACACCATATTTGACGGACAAATTAGTAGTATCAACAAACAAAAAGCACAGATTGATTATCTCAAGACCAAGACATATTATGAATATATGAAAAGTGGTATAGGTCTAGAGGTGCAGAAAAATTATCTGGATTTTAGAGCAAATCAAACTCAGATGTCAAACAAAACAAAGGTGAAAAATATGGCGAAAGATATTTTAAACAGGACAGAAAATATATATAAAAACAATCTTGACTTTAGGACAAATATGATGTTTCTACTTATGCAGTTTGAAAACTCACTCAAAGCCCAAGCGGCGGTGATACAAGCGAAATACGAACAGACTATACTATATGCCAAACTTCAAGTATCCTCTGGCAATTCACTAGGAGAACCAAGATGACAAAACAAAACATAGCAGGCAAACTAGCATCATTTTTCATAGCTCATCCTCTCACGTTGATATCGGCGGTATTTATACTATCTCTAGGATATCTTAGTCTAGAGTTTATGCCACGAGAAGAAAATCCACAGATAAAAGTAGCAGGTGGCGCGGTCATCGTGCCTATGCCCGGAGCCAAAGCAGATGAGATACAAAAGATCATCATAGAGCCACTAGAGAAAAAGATACGACAGATAAAAGGCGTAGAAAATATATTTAGTATAGCCAGAGACTCTGTAGGTATAGTCCAAGTGCAGTACTTGATAGGTCAAGACAAAGGAGCATCGGATCTCAAACTATACGACCAAGTCATGAAAAATATGGACGAGATGCCAAAAACTGCTATGCAACCTATCATCAAAACTATGGATATAGATGTAGATATACCTGTGTGTTCTGTGGCATTTTATAGCAAAGACAAAAATATGAGCGAAGTGGAGTTATACAAGAGAGTCAACAGACTAGCTTTTGATATCAACAAAATGGACGATGTAGCACAGATAGACCTAAAAGGCGAAAAAAAGGAGCAATACAACATACTAGTTGATAGTGACAAACTTATCAAAAAGAGAGTGACTTTGGGACAAGTAGCTATGGCTTTAAAAGGACTTACATTTGAGCTACCAGATATAAAAGCAGAAAAAAAAGACGGGACTTTTGTAGTGTTTGGTATAGACAATGCTCTACAAACATCGCGAGACCTAGGCAATGTAATAGTAGATAGATATGTAGGGCGACCTGTGTTGCTCAAAGATATAGCGACTATATCCAAAGGTTATGACATACAGCACAAACAAGAAGCCCGTATATACGACAAACAAAATTCACTAGTAGATAAATCACAAGTGACTATGACTATATCCAAGCTAAAAGGAGCAAACACAGTAGTGATAAACGAAAAGATAGTCGCCCATCTAAACAGTATCAAAGAGAAGCTATCGGACGAAAATATAGGCTTCGTCATCACTAGAGACGACGGCTACACAGCAAATCATGCAGTAAACGAACTAGTGTTTCATCTAGTTTTGTCTGTCCTGATCATCGCTGTGTTGCTTGTGTTTGCTCTAGGATTCAAGGAAGCTATGATAGTGTCTATAACTGTGCCTATGATACTCTCGCTCACACTTTTTGTAGGATTTTTGATGGGTGAAACTATAAATCGTATCACACTTTTTGCTCTGCTTTTGTCGCTAGGACTTCTAGTAGATGCCGCTATCATTGTCATAGAAAATATCCACCGCCATATGAATGACCCAAAATACAAGGAACATTCGCTTGAAAAGATAGCCATAGATGCTACAAACGAGATAGGCAACCCTACAAATATAGCCACCATAGCTATAGTCATGACATTTATACCTATGTTTTTTGTAGGTGGTATGATGGGTCAGTTTATGCACCCGTTGCCTGTGTTTGTGCCTATAGCATTGCTGGTGTCACTAGTAGTGGCATATATGTACACTCCGTATATGGTCGCAAAAATATTGAAAAAAAAGGAACTTTAATATGCTAAACAATCTAATACTAAATATCCTAAAAAGCCGTCTCAAAAAATACCTAGTATATCTCTTGACACTTTTGCTGTTTTTGGGCTCTATATATATGCTACCGACCGAACTAGTCAAGGCAAAGATGTTGCCCGGCAAAGATAGCGACACATTTTCTATATATGTAGATCTACCTACAAACTCAAACAAACTCAAGACCCAAGAGGTGACAAAGTGTATATCAAACATGCTGTTAGAAGAGGAAGCAGTCGATACTATATCTGTATTTCTAGGCGAGGGTCAGCCTCTGGATTTCGCTGGTATGGTCAAAGGTAGTGCGTTGAAATCCTCTGCAAACCAAGCAGAGATGATGATAAATATCAAAAAAGCCACACACAGAACAGAGCGAAGCTACAATATGATACATAGGATACGACCTGCCATACAAGACAAATGTAGTCTGTATGACAGCACCATAAAATTTATAGAGCTACCATCTGGACCACCTACACTAGCAGATATAGTTGCAGAAATTACAGGTGGAGATAGTTTCGAAACTCGCCGAGAGTTTGCCAAAAAGATAGCAAAAATTTTAAAAGACCAAAAGAGTTTAGTAGATATAGATATAGATGCTGATGAAACCACACACAAATATGCTATACTGCTAGACAAAAACAAGATACTGCAAAGTGGTATATCGTTTGAACAGATCAAAAAGATGTTATATATAGCATTTGAAGGTAGTGATATAGGTGTCATAAACGAAGGCGGAGCCGAAAACCAGATCAAACTTTTTTTGCGACTTGACGACAAGCGACTGCTAGATAGTGGCGATGAAAAAGATATACAAAAAAAACTTTTCGCACTTAAACTTATGAACCCTATGGGGCTTATGATACCTATGTCGAAGTTTATCGAGGTCAAAAAGGTCAAACAAGCACCGACTATCAACTCCAAAAATCTCAAAAATATCATAAATGTCCTAGCTACGACAGACAACGACAGCCAGATATATCCACTACTAGATGCTAGAGACGATATGCTAGAGCAACTCTCATCTGACTATATAGTCACAAAGACAGATATGCTAAACTTAAGCTTCCAAGACCGACAAACTGGCGAAAAATTTGATATGGTATGGGACGGAGAGCTTAAAGTAACTATAGATACATTTATAGAGTTAGGTGTGGCATTTATAGGGGCATTGGTGTTGATATTTTTCCTCATGGTGGTGTATTACAAGGCTTTTGCTATAGCTGGAGCTATAGTGCTGGCTAGTTTTTTATCGCTCATAGGTGTCATAGTAGGGCATTGGGTTATGGATATGATCACCCCTGATACATTTTATCTGACCGCGACATCACTCATAGGTTTCATAGGGCTGATAGGTATCAACTCCAGAAACTCACTGCTCATCGTGGATTTTGCTGTGCAGCTTATGGGCGAGGGCTACAAGCCAGACGAAGCTATAGCTAGAGCTACTGCCACCAGAGCCAAACCTATATTGCTAACAGTGTTGGCTATAGTGTTTGCTAGTAGTTTGCTAGCTAGCGATGCTGTGTTTGGTGGGCTAGGAGTAGCTCTCATAGGTGGCACGATATTTGCCTATATTGTGTCGATCTTTTTTGTGCCGTTGTCAGTGCAAAACTCACTGAAAAAACTTGCAAAACAGCTATAAACAGACCCTTTTGTGTGGCAAAACAACACTGCCACACAGACAAAATATGCAAAATATACAGTTTTTTGAGTTGGATTAAGTTTATTTAGCTATAATGTTGAAATTTTATGTTGGGGTATCGCCAAGTGGTAAGGCAGTAGCTTTTGGTGCTACTATTCGTGGGTTCGAATCCCTCTACCCCATCCACATTTGTCGCGGAGTAGAGCAGTATGGTAGCTCGACGGGCTCATAACCCGTAGGTCATAGGTTCAAATCCTATCTCCGCAACCACCCTAAACCCCCATAAACATTGACTTCATAGCCCTTTTTCACTGCTCGTTTAAGGTTTGATAAAAAATAATTTAGTCCCCTATTAGTCCCCCTTATTGGATATTTTGACTTTTTGGATTGATTGGATATTGTGTTTTTTGGAGTGTCGTATATTGAGATTATACTAAAATATAGCATATTATAGCAAACTATTCTTAATCTGTCTGTGTCGTGCTTTGTGATAGCTCTATAAGTCGCTTTTGATATCTCTTGGACCACTTCCTGTGATACTGTCTATATCTGTGGCTTTGACTATAAAATATATTTATTTTTGGGGTTTATCCCCTCTTGGGGATTTATTATTTGGAGGGTGCTTATCGTCTGTCTAGTCCGTGTTTTGAGTTTACCCCAATGTTGGGGTTTATTATTTTTGATTTATTCCATTTTTGGAATTAATTAAATATATCTTTGACTATTGGTATAATATCAATATCTGCCTTTTTATTGTTTGCTTCCTTTTTATAGTGTAAATTTTGTCAAGTTTTTAACAGATTTGTGATTAACCTCTTGAGCCTTTGCTTTGCTTCATAGTCTATGTGTAGTATGCTTAATATCGCTCCATTTATTTGTGGAGCAAAAATTAACCAAACTAAACTAAAACTATTTAAAAGCTTTTTTATCTGTTTTAATATATCTACACAATAACTAAAAATTAACCTAAAAAAAATAAACCAACTAGTGTCTGTGTCCGTCCATCACAAACCTATAGGACAAAAAAGATTTCCTAAAAGGACCCATCTATATATCTGTATCAATTCATATATATATCAAATAGCTACAAACATATCTTTGTCGTGCCTTTTGTAGCACTTGGCTTTGTCGTGCCTTTTTGTAGCTCGTAGCTATAGTATCACTATATTGTATCACTATTTGGATTTATAACAGATTTGTGATTGATTAAACTCATATTTGAGATTTATTAAATTAAGCAAATGTATTGAGTATGATTTGTTATTGAGTTGGACGACCTCATCTAAAAGTGCCTTTTAAAAGTGCTTTTATTTGATAGCTACACAAAAAACAACAGATGATATCAATATACCTTTTATACTGCTTTGTTTTTTCAACTTTTGACCCCTCGCAAACTCCCTAAACATAGGGGCTAAAACTCCCTACTGCTT
>JAOZTH010000057.1 GCA_029939245.1 Arcobacteraceae bacterium | reverse complement strand
AAGTTTGGACTTCGTCCAATCGCCACGGCTACTTTTGATTGTCTTTCGGAACCCCAAGAGTAGCGTTAAGTGTTAAGTGTTAAGTTGTAGTAGTTTGGATATTTGGTTGTGTTGTTTTATGTTTGAAGTGATTTGCATGTTTGGCCCCAGGCAAGCCAGGGGTTCCGAATAGGTTGCCGACATTCAAAATTCAAAATTCAACATTCAAAATTCAACATTAACCAGTCCGGGCAAATCGTTCAACTCACGATAATGTTTGGTCATCTATGGTTTGTATAGATAGTGTCCCCATCTATAAGACCAAGTTGAACTATTTTTCTATATCGTGCTGTAGTCTGTCAAGTATTTGAAACAAACAAAATGTCACTACAAATATAAAAAATCCAGGAAAGAAACTAACCCACCAAGCGATATCTAGTATAGCTCTGCCATCGCTTATCAGTCCGCCCCAGCTCATAGCAGGTGGATTGATACCAAGTCCTAAAAAGCTCAATCCAGACTCTGCGAGGATAGCTCCTGCTACTGCGAAAGTCCAAGATACTAGCAATATAGGCGAGATGATGGGGGTATAGTATTTGACCAATATCTTGAGACGACTCACACCGGCTATGTTTAATATGTCTATATATGGCTTGTCGGTTATCTCATAAGAGAGCGAACGGATGAGTCTAGCCGTGCCCATCCACCCTGTGATACTTAGCACCAGCACCAGCACTACAGCAGAAGCATCGATATAGCTTATGATAGCAAGCAGCAAGAAAAATGTAGGAAATGTCAAAAACAGATCTATGACTATAGTGGTGGTCTTGTCTACGGCACCTCTAAAATACCCTGCCGTCACTCCTACCATAAGCCCCACAAATACAGATATAGTAGCACTAGCGAAGCCTATCAGTAGTGATACTTGACCGCCTTGAAGCACTCGTGCTAGTATATCACGACCTAGTCTATCTGTGCCAAATATATGAGACCAACTAGGGGCAGACAATATCTCTGCGGAGTTTAGCTCGTGTGGCGATGTATGATAGACAAGTGGTGCTAGAAACACAGCGACTATCAAGATAGCCAACGACCACAACGATATCTTAAATAGATTCATAATACACAAGTGAGCTTTTGCCAAATTTTTTGGTCTTTTTGTGTTTGTATCTGCCTATAGTTTGGGGCATATCGTAGTCGCTTTGAGATTCAAATGCTACTAGATATATGTCGCTGTTTGTTATGTTTTCTACCATATCAAAGGTCTTTTTATATATACCGTCTACCACATCGTCAAACGGAGGGTCGATATACAGCACTATGGATTTGTCTGTGTTTATCTGCTGTAAAACTTGCGGAGTCTTGACAAAACTATCGCCATATATGCATATGGTTTTTTCTGTGTCTATGGCACAGTTTTTTCTCAATATATCAAACGAGCTTTTGTCTTGTTCTATAAAATAGCACTTGCTAGCCCCACGGCTGAGAGCTTCTAGCCCTATACTTCCACTACCAGCAAAACACTCTACAAACACCTTGTCTATGATATCGTATTGTAGCACATTGAAAAACGACTCCTTTAAAATCGACTTACTACTTCTCGTGGTTTTTAGATCTGGCAGTCGTAGTCTTTTGTTTTTATGTATCCCTGCTATGATAGATGTAGTCAGAGGTTTCACTGTTATTTAAACCAGTTTTTTGCTTTTTTGAGCATATCTTGGAAGTTTTTTTCGTATGGTTTGCTATGTATACCAAAGCTTGTTTGTAGTTCCTCTAGTAGCTTTGCCTGTTTGTCGTCTATCGTTTTTGGATATACTATCTTTAGCTGGACTATGAAGTCGCCTTTGCGGTGAGAGTTTACATTTGGTACACCATCGCCTCTAAATACAAAATGCTCCTTGTCCTTGCTGTTTGGAGGGACTTTTAGCTCCAAAGTTCCATCCAAACCTGGCACATCTATCACACAGCCTAGAGCTATCTGTGTGAAAAACACAGGCACTTCTAGATATATATCGTCATCGTGTCGTTCATAATACTCGTCTTTTTTCACGGCTATGCTTATATATAAATCACCCCTAGTCTTGTCCGGAGCCGTGTTTCCTTTGCCACCAACCCTTATACGGTTGCCACTATTTACTCCAGCTGGTATATCTACTTTAAATTTAGCTTCTTTGGTCTCAAAGCCTTGACCACCACAGTCACCACATCTAGCAGTAGCCGACTGACCACTTCCTTGACAGTGTGGACAAGTTTGTGCAAATGTCATGAAGCCTTGTTGGGTGTGTATCTCTCCTGCACCATCACAAGAGCCACATCGTCCTAGCTTTCCATCTTTTGCTCCTGTAGCTTTGCAGCTTTTGCATGGGGTTTTGTAGCTATAGCTGACCTCTTTTTGCACTCCTTTTATCGCTTGGATAAATTCGACTTGTAGCTCTATCATCATATCTAGCTCGTAGCTGTAGCTTTTGGGCTTTTGTCGCTGACCAAACCCACTTTTGAACATATTTTCAAACATACTGTTAAGATCGCCAAACCCTCCAGCAGAGCCTCTGCCACCGCTAGTTTGATTTGCTGCTTCTTTGCCATATCTGTCATATAGCTGTCTCTTCTTTTCGTCGCTTAGCACTTGGTATGCTTCGTTGACTGCTTTGAAGTTCTCTTCTGCTTTGGTATCGCCTGGATTTTTGTCTGGATGATACTTCATCGCCATCTTTCTATATGCCTTTTTTATCGTCGTTTTGTCCGATGTTTTGCTCACGCTTAGCAGTTCATAATAACACAAATCAACCAAATCAAACTCCTATTTTCAATATTTCGTATTGGGCATACCATACCGCTATAGATATGATATATCCTACGAGTATCATCCATGAGTATCGCAAGTGAGCGGTGAAGGTATAAACTCCCGGTAGTTTGCCCATGACCCCTACACCAGCGGCAGAGCCAAACGATATGAGACTACCGCCTACACCTGCTGTCAGTGTGACTAGCATCCACTGTTCTAGTCCCATAGTAGGAGAGGCTTTCAACACGGCACTCATCACAGGGACATTGTCCACGATGGCACTTAAAAATCCTACTGCTATATTTGACCATGTAGGACCTAGTATATGTGGGTCATAAACCACGGCAGCTAGACCTAGCCAACCTATGAAATACAGCGCTCCTACGGCGGCTAATATACCAAAGAAAAACAACAATGTGTTGTTTTCTATCTTTGACATAGAGTTAAATACACCAAAGCCTTGACCGTGTCGGACTTTCAAACTATAGTCAAAAAGTTTGAGAAGCGACAAACCAAACATCATACCCCACATAGCAGGCATATGCAAAACCTGATGAGTCATCACAGCACTAAAGATAGTAAATACCCCCAAGCCCATCACTATATTTGCTCCTTTGTGCACTGTGGGTGCTTTTTCTGTGCTATCTGGTGGAGTTGGACAAGTTTGTGGCACAACTTTTGACAACAAAAATGCTGTAGCTAGATAACCCAATATAGATGCCGGAAACAAAAACAAAAAGTCTCCAAATGTTCCTTTGCCAGCAGTCCAAGCCATGAGAGTAGTGATATCCCCAAAAGGACTCCAAGCTCCACCTGCATTTGCTGCTACTACTATGTTGATAGCTCCTGGGACTAGAAAGGCTTTGTTTTTTTGTTCTATCGTTATAAGCACAGTTGATAGTATCAAAGCCGTAGTCAAGTTGTCTGCTATGGGTGAGAGAAAAAACGCCAAAAACCCAGTAATCCAAAAAAGCTGTCTATATGTGTAGCCTTTGGATACGAGGTTGTATTTGAGTTTTTCAAATATACCCATATGTATCATAGTTTCTATATATGTCATAGCCGCAAATAAAAAGAAAAATATCTCTGCGATTTCTAATATCATGTGTTCTGCTTGTGTGTGTACTAGATCCATATCTAGACCATTTAGACTATAATACAATGCTATAAGCATAAACATAAATGTCCCCATAAGCAGTGCCGGCTTTGCTTTGTCTATGTGGTATTTCTCTTCTGCTGCCACAAAATAGTATCCTACTACAAATATGACAAGAGAGCTTATACCCACCCAAGTCATAGTCAAGTCACCACCACTAGGACCTCCACTAGCAAATAAATTTAAGCATATCAATGCCACTATCAAAATAATTTTCATCTTTTTTCCTTTTTTTGTATAAAATGTGCTCCTATGGAGCTAGTGTTTGTCACGGCTTCTTTGACTATAGATATAGCCACCATAAGTCGTAGATACAGTAGTCGCCCTATATCTAGCTTAGACATCTGCTGTAGTTTATCCAAAGTTTCTTTTAGATCCTCTGTGTTTCGTATTATGCCTACATGTTTCCACATCGTAGCTCGTAGTTTTTCTTTGAGTTTTTTGTCTTGTGGCTTTTGTAGTGTATACTTTTTTTGTGGTATATTAAATCCATCTGTATCTATCTGGAACTGGTTTTTCATACTTTGCTGGACTGCTAGTTTTGAAAATACAAGCCCCTCCAGTAGTGAGTTCGATGCTAGACGATTTGCTCCGTGCACTCCTGTCCGCGCTACTTCGCCTATAGCAAACAAGTTTTTATAGTCAGACACCAGCCCATATTTGTCTACTTTGACACCGCCCATACTATAGTGAAAAGCAGGAGATATAGGCACTTTGTCATGTGGCAAATCATAGCCCAACTCTACAAAATTGTGATATATGTTTGGAAATCGTCTCTTGAACTGCTTTTTCGTAAAATTACGTAAATCCAAGTATATCTTTGACTTTGTTTTTTTGATATAGTCAAATATAGCACGGCTGACTATATCTCGTGGGGCTAGCTCAGCAGAACTATGATAATCTTGCAAAAATGCATAACCGTCCTCGTCTACTATCTTTGCTCCCTCACCTCTCAAAGCTTCTGTGAGAAGTTGCTTTTGGGCTGTAGTTTGCTCCACATATACTGTAGGATGAAACTGCATCAAGTGCATATCGGCTAGAGTTATGCCTTTTTCGGCACAGATGCCTTGTATATCGCCAGATATGGTCGTAGAGTTGGTATGGTATTGATATATAGAGCCAACCCCGCCAGAAGCTAATATAGTGTTGTGAGCAAACACTCTTTTGATATGATTGTCACAAAGTAGCTCCACCCCATAGCATATACCGTCTTGGGACAATATATCCACTACGATAGAGTTGTCTAGGATTTTATGGCGACATTGTTTCAACAAAAACAGATGTAGCTGTCTGCCTGTAGCATCGCCGTTTGCATGCAAAACTCGGCTTTTGCTATGTGCTGCTTCTTTGGTATATGCCAAGCTACCGTCTGGATTTTTGTCAAACTCCATACCATCATCTATAAGCTCGTCTATGGTTTGTCTGGAGTGAGAACTCATAGTCGCGACAGCGTCTGTATCGTTTTGAAACACTCCAGCTTGAAGTGTATCATCTATGTGTGAGTTGATATCATTTTCATCTATAGCTGTAGCTATGCCACCTTGGGCAAAAAATGTATTGCATTGCCACGGCGACTTTTTGCATACTAGCAGGACTTTTTTGTCCGATGGTATATATCTAGCTGCATTTAGTCCAGCTACTCCACAACCTACGATGAGATAGTCATATATCATATGGAGCTGTTGTTCTCTACATATACCGGGTCGCCTTTGTGACCACAGCCAGTAGCGACAAAAAGCAAACTCAAACAAAATAAAATGGTCTTAAAAATTTTCATGTCGGTATTGTATCATATTAAACTTAAAGTCACCTCTAAAATCTCAATACACATAATAATATTTGCTGACTTTACTACTTGCATATGGCTTGACTATTGCTTCTTTGTGATTTTGATTGTTGTTGAGTACTTGTATCACTTTGCCTACTTTTAGTCCAGCATAAAATATACCATCCAAGCCATTGGTTGCTACCTCATCGCCTACTTTTATATCACTAAATATAGGAATAAACTTGACTATGATATCTTTGCTGTTTTTTTGTCCATGAGTGATACCAAAAGCTTTGTTGGCTCCTATATATACTCCATAGTTTGCTTTTTCATCGTGGTTTAGGTATATCAGCGGTCTGTTGTCATCTAGCTTAACTATACCAGCTGCAAAGTTGTTTGATATTAGACCTGATATTTTTGTGATATTTTTGTCTAAACTTATCCAAAATCTACTTGACTTGTATATATTTTGCACCGCTACTACTCTTGCTAATGTCACATCTTTTGTGTCTGGAATATCTAGTTTTCCAAATGCTACTTGGTCTTTGTAATACTCCAAATCCCTCGACAGTAGCATAGACTGCTCTTTTAGTTTTATGGTATATTCTTGTAGTTGGATTATCCATTTTTTTTGTTCTGTGTGTCTTTGTGCTATATGGCTTATAGTTTGATATATTTTATCGTATTGTTTTGATATTTTGATATTTATATTTTCTATACGGTTTGACAAGGTATTGTCAAAACCAAAAAGATATATTAGCCCTATCAAAAATAGAGCTAAAAATATCAAAAACGACTTATACATCTGTTATAAGTTTGAGTAAATTTTCATCTTCTATCACTTTAGCTACACCTCTAGCTACTGCTAGTAGTGGGTCTTCTGCTACTTGAACATTTAGCTTGATGACATGTGATAAGTATTTGTCTATACCTCGTATCAATGCTCCGCCACCTGTTAGAACTATACCGTTGTCTACTATATCACCTGCTAGGTCAGCTGGCATATCTTCTAGGACATTTCGTATGGCTGTAGCTATCTCTTTGAGAGGTTCTTTCAATGCTTCTTTTATATCTACACTGGTGATCTCTATAGTTGACAAAAAGCCACTACCATCTCGCCCTTTGACTAGCATTTTTATAGGTTCATCCAGTTCATATGCCGCTCCTATTGCAAACTTGATGTTTTCTGCTGTTCGCTCTCCTATGTTTAGATTTGTAGTTTGTCGGACATAATCCACTATCGCTCTATCAAACCTATCTCCAGCTACTTTGATAGATTTGCTAAGCACCAAACCACCAAGAGATGTCACTCCTATCTCTGTAGTGCCTCCACCTATATCTACTATCATATTTCCGCATGGTTCGTTGACCGGTATGCCAGCTCCTAGTGCTGCTACCATAGGCTCTTCTACTAAAAATACTTGTCGTGCACCTGCACTCAACGCACTTTCATATACCGCTTTTCTCTCAACTTGTGTGATACCATATGGTATGCATATAACTATACGAGGTCGCACAAACGATCTTCTGTTGTGTGCTTTTTCTATAAAATACCGTATCATCCGTTCGGTCATCTCAAAGTCCGCTATGACCCCATCTCTCATAGGTCGTATTGCCTTTATGTCTTTTGGAGTTTTGCCTATCATATCTTTGGCTACTCTTCCTACTGCAAGTATTTTGCTAGAGCCGTTTTTCTCTTCTTTTATCGCTACTACCGATGGTTCGTTGATAATAATACCTTTTTTTCCTACAGATACTATAGTGTTGGCAGTGCCTAAGTCTATAGCCATATCATCGCTAAACATTCCTATTAAATTGTCTAAAATCATCTATTTTCCTTTTTTATTTTTTCTTTTCTACCATATTTTTGCTTATGGTTATTTTTTTGGTCTTTGTATCTGGCAAATCAAACATTATGTCTAGCATAACAGTCTCAAGTATAGACCTCAGCCCCCTAGCTCCTGTCTGTCTATCAAGAGCTTTTTGTGCTATAAGTCGCACCGCATCGTCATCAAATCCCAGCTCCACACCATCTAGCTTAAACAGCTTTTTATACTGTTTTATGAGCGAGTTTTTGGGTTTTTCTAGTATGTGTATCATATCGTCCAAAGTGAGCTGATTTAGCACTGCTATCATATGAAGCCTGCCTATAAGCTCTGGTATCAACCCATAATGCACCAAATCATCCGGCGATACATCTTGGACTATATTTTCTTTGGCTTTGTGTGTTATCTTTTGTTGGTTAAACCCCATAGAGTTGCCACCTAGTCTTTTGGTGATGATCTTGTCCAGCCCATCAAATGCACCGCCGCATATAAACAATATATTTGTAGTATCTACGACTATAGGTTTCTCTCCGGGGTGTTTTCTGCCGCCTTTTTCTGGGACATTTACTTCGCTTCCTTCGATTATCTTCAAAAGTGCCTGCTGGACTCCTTCGCCTGATACATCACGAGTGATAGAGCGGTTTTCACCAAGCCTAGCTATCTTGTCTATCTCATCTATAAATATTATGCCATTTTGTGCTTTTTGCACATCGCCATCACTAGCATTTAGCAGTCTTGTCAGGACATTTTCTACATCGTCTCCTACATATCCAGCTTCTGTGAGACTAGTAGCATCGGCTATAGCCAGTGGCACATCGAGATAGTTTGCGATAGTTTGAGCGAAAAGTGTCTTGCCACTACCAGTAGGACCTATGAGTAGCAAGTTTGACTTTGCCAGTGTAGTGTCGTCATCTTTGATATCTTTAAATATCCTTTTGTAGTGGTTGTATACCGCTACGCTTAGAGACTTTTTGACATCCTCTTGACCTATGATATATTTGTCTAGTATCGCCTTGAGTTGCGATGGAGTAGAGAGTTTTTGGGGTGGGGTGGTTTTGGTTTTTTGGTTGTTGATTATCTCGTGTGCTGCTACAATACACTCTTTGCATATAGATGCATGCTCTCCAGATATTGTAGGATTTTTTGGCTGATCTTGTTGTCCACAAAAGTCACATATTATCTTGCTCATTGTCTCTTCCTAGCAAATGCTATACCACGATTTGTATTTACTACAAACTGGCACAATACTTTCACATGGTTGTTTGTAGTCCTCTGCAATATCTGTGTAGCTGTGTCGGTGATCTGTCCTGATGATTCAAATATCTGTCTGTATGCCTTTTTTATCTCGCCTATATCCTCTCTGGCAAAATTTCGGCGAAGTCCTGTGATATTTAGTCCTCTGACTACTGCTCTGTTGCCCTCACATATACAAAACGGAGGCATATCTTGCACCAGTATAGACCCACCGCCTACCATAGCATATGTGCCTACTAGACAAAACTGGTGTATAGCGGTCATACCGCCTATGACACAGTTGTCTGCTAGTGCCACATGTCCTGCGATAGCACATGAGTTTGCTATGACTATGTTGTCTCCTAGCATGCAGTCGTGTCCTATATGAGAGTGTGCCATGAGTAGATTGCCACTACCTATAACAGTAGTGCTGTTTTTGCTACCTTTGGTGCCTGTGTTTATGAGTGTATGCTCTCGTATTTTGTTGTTATCACCTATCGTTAGTCGTGATTTTTCGCCGTCATATTTGAGGTCTTGTGGTATAGTGCCTAAAACTGAGTGCGAAAAGATTTGATTGTTTTGTCCTATGGTCGTGTCGCCATCTATGACACAAAATTTTGCCACCGTGGTGCCGCCACCTATGACGACATCTTTGCCAATAGTGGTATATGCTCCTATAGTAGCTGTGGGGCTTATGCGGGCTCCTTGTTCTACGATAGCTGTGTGGTGAATATTTGTCAAGATTATTTGTCCACTATCATAGCTTTTAGATTTGCCTCACAGACCAAAGTATCGTCTACATATGCTCTAGCACCTAGGACTATGAGAGTTTTTCGCTGTTTTAAAATATCTACATGATACACTAGTTTGTCGCCGGGTCGCACTGGACTTCGAAACTTTGCACCATCTATACTCATAAAATAGACCACCTTTTGCTTTGCTTCCTCTTCAGTGTATCCAGCACTTTCAAATGCTAGCAAACCACCAGCTTGAGCCATACCTTCGAGTATCATGACTCCGGGATATATGGGGTGTCCAGGAAAATGTCCTTGAAACACTGGTTCGCTTATGCTTACATTTTTATAAGCTACTATCGTCTTGCCTTTTTGTATATCATATACTCTATCTACCAACAAAAACGGATACCTATGAGGCAATATATTTTGTATTTGCATTACATCCAATTTAAATCCTTTTGATTTTTACAGTATTTTATCCAAAATTTATAAAAATAAGTTCAAAGAAGTTTTATTTGTTTTGGATATTATATCAAAAACAGGATTATAAATGAAAATAAAAGTTCTAATAGCCTTGATAGTGGCGATATTGGGTTATTTTGTAGGCGATTTTGATATCAAAGAAGAACCGTCAGACAAAGAGATTAAGAAAAACGAAAAGTATTATCAAAAGATATTTTGCAAAAACAAAAACGGTCGTATAGAAGTAGTGCTGGACGACCGCACAAGGGTTGATTGTCTCACTGCTACTCATGCTGTAGAAGTGGATTGGGCGAAAAAGTGGGCGGAGGGTATAGGTCAAGCACTATACTATGGCATAAAAACAGACAAGCGACCAGCGGTGGCACTGATAGTAGGAACAAAAGACCAAAGATATCTAAAACGACTAAGGACAGTTGCCAAATCTCACCATATAAAGGTATATATTATCAAAAAATAAAACCGTTTTTATATTTGAACCCTCTGTTTAAACACCAGGCTCATAGAAGGAGCAGTTTTTCACAGAAACTTTACAGGAAACATTGACAAGTCCGGGGTTCCGAGATAGTTGATTGACTTTGGGAGCCATAAAAGTAGTGCTAAGTG
>JAOZTH010000056.1 GCA_029939245.1 Arcobacteraceae bacterium | reverse complement strand
AAAAAGGATTCATATGAGATATTTGGTATATAGTTTTTTGGTGGTTTTGTTGTTTGCTGGTTGTGGGCAGGACTATTATGATCTAGATTTTGATAAGTCTAGCAAAACAAAAAAGAAAAAGAAAGCAAAACCAAAAGCCCACGACAGGCTAGATGAAACCATAGACAACAGCACTATGGATCAAGACGATGTCAAGCCTCATGACGATGTAGAAGATGCAAACGACCTACTAGATGAAAAACTTTTGAAAAAGCAGTCTATAGATAACCCCAGTTTCGATAGCTCTGTCAAAAACAAGATGGCACTGATATATTCATCGAAAACTATAGGTAAATACGCTATCAATGCTACCTCTAGTGCTATGGCATACTTGCTATCACGAAACCAGCCGTTTGATCTAGAAGTATTTGATATGCCTTCACAGACCACCTATGACATCCAGACCGCTTTCCAAAAAGCCAAAAAAAATGGACACAAAAACATAGTGGCGATATTGACAAACAGTAGCTACAACAATCTTTTAAGTTATAGCGATATTGATGAGTTTAAAATATATTTGCCACTTATCAACAAAAACAATGTTTTAAATCTCAAAGACAACATCATATACGGTGGACTTGACTATGCCAAACAACTCAAGGTGCTATCAAAAAAAACTGTTCAGCAGGCAGTGGAGTATTATTCACAAAACACTTTAGGCAAAATACTGCACGACAACACTGTCAAGATAGACCCCAAAGTCAAATACTCACAGCCCATAGGCAAAGGTCAAAAGTCTTATAACTCTCTCATATCTACAAAAAAGTGGCTACTCAAAGGTAGCTCAATATATCTCAACACCTCATCTGTGCCTAGCTCTATCATACTATCTACTATAAAAGCAAAAAGAATAAGACCAGCAAATATACTTAGCACTCAAGTCAATTATACTCCTATGCTACTATCGCTTACTGGAGCAAATGCCTTGCGAGGCTTGACTATAGCAAACTCTATCAAGCCTATAGACCCTGCCACAGCAGAAAACATAGCTTTGCTTGGTGGCGATATCTGGTTTAACTGGATTAGCTACTCTACTGTGGTGGGAGTTGACTATTTTTTAGATAGCAACAGACCAAAGATAGAGCCAAATGTCCTTGATGGTCAGGTTGATTTTGATGTCAAGTTATACAAAGCGGTGAACGGTAGTTTTGTACAAAGTAGTTTTTAGACATACTTTATACTGTCTTTTAGTCCTGCTTTTGAGAAGCCATCGAGGCGGAGCCTACAGCTATCACATACTCCACATGCTAGCTGTTCGTTTTGATAACAACTCCAAGTCAAAGATATAGGTACTTTCAATTTTGTAGCTATGGTGGCTATATCTTTTTTGGTTTTATACAGAAGTGGTGTTACTATCTGTATACTTTGTGATGGTTTGACTCCTTCGTTTATGCTTGACTGCTGTTTGGCTATAAATTTTTCTGTGCAGTCTGGATAGCCACTGCCATCTTCTTGGACTATACCTATATATATCTGTGTAGCTTTGTGCTTGATAGCCACGGCGGCTGCTATGCTTAGGAAAATTCCGTTGCGATATGGCACATATGTAGATGGCACAGTATCGTCTATACCGCCTGTCGGCACTGGTATTTTTTCGTCAGTCAATGAGCTACACCCAACTTCGGTAAAAAACGGCAACTCTATGCTGTATCTTTCCGCTGTATCTATATGTAAACTATCACAAATATCGTTGAAACAGTTCAGCTCTTTTTTGAGAGTTTTTTGTCCGTAGTTAAAATGCACCGGCACTATATGTTTGTCCTCGTTCCTCGCCATATAGGCACAAGTCGTTGAGTCTAGACCGCCACTTAGGACTATTATCGCCGTTGTTTTCAATTTATCATATCTTTTTGTCTGCTTGTAAACTCTTTGTGGTTTATACTTATTATCTTTATGTCGCTGTTTTTTGCTAGTTTGTCGCTGTTCTGCCCTAGCACGGCAAAACTGTTGTTGTGATTTAGCACCGATACCATACCGGGTAGCTTTTTGGTAGCTATGGCGAAGCTCTCGCCATCGAAATATCCTGGCACTAGTGTCATAAATTTTGATTTGTGGGTGAAACTATCTTTTAGCTTGGTGGTGATGAGTTTATGATATATCTCACTGCTTTGCTTTAACTTTTGTATCATCACAGTCCCAAACATCTCAAAGATTATCTGCATAGCAAATGGATTGCCGGGTAGATTTAGCACCACAGTATCGCCTATCTTGCCTATCATAGTAGGTTTGCCGGGTTTTATAGCTATACCATCTACTAGCATATCCATACCCAAACTTTCAAAGACCCGTTCTGTCAAGTCAGCATCGCCTACACTAGCTCCGCCTGTGGTTATGAGCATATCTACATCCAAACTATCTTTTATAGTGTCAGCGATAGACTGCATATCGTCTCTAGCCGTGCCTACAAACTTCACATCACAGCCTAGCTCACCACATCTAGCGACAAGCGATGGTGAGTTTGAGTTGTATATCTGGTGTGATTTTATATCATCTTTGTAGTCTTTGAGCTCCTCGCCACTAGCAAACACAGCGACTTTTGGTTTGCTATAGACCTCTATGTTTTTCACTCCTTGGGAAGCTAGCACTCCAATAGTCGCGAAGTTTATAGTGGTGTTTTGTAGCACTATCGTATCGCCTATAGCTATATCTTCGCCTATAGTTCGTATGTTTTGACCTGTTTTTAGCTCCTTTTTTATCTCTATATGATTGTGGTAAACCTCCACACACTCTATAGGCACGACTATAGTAGCAGTATCTGGCACTTTTGCCCCTGTCATTATCTTGACGGCACTAGAGCTATCTATCTCAAAACTTTTATCCTCTCCGCTAAGTATCCTGCCTATTATCTCGTATCGTTTGCATATATCATCGCTACATATAGCATATCCGTCCATAGCTGAAGTTCTGTATCGTGGCAAGCTCATGGTTGCTGTGACGGTTTGTGCACAAATACGACTAGTAGCATGGACTATATCTATCGTTTGTCTGTTTGTTTTTGGTAGCTTTAGATTTTGTATCAGCTCTAGCACATCTGTAGGTGTTTTCATCTTATACTCTCCAGCCACTTTGTTATCTGCTTCAACTGTGCCTTGGTCTGTTTGGTGCTGGTCCCTCCGTAGCTATCACGACTGTTCATAGAGTTTTTTAAGTTTAGATAACCCAACACTTCATCCTCTATATCTTGTAGTATTTCACTCGAAGCTCGAAGCTCCTCTATACTTATAGCAGATATATCTTTGCCTAAACCGTCGGCATATTTGACTACATCTTTGGTGACTATATAAGCCGTGCGAAACGGCATGTCTCGTTTTCTCACTAGATAGTCAGCTAAGTCAGTGGCAGTCAAATGCCCCACAGCACAAGCTTTTTGCATATTGTCTGTATTTATCGTGATATTTTTCATCATATCATCTAGTATATCTAGCGACATCTCTATCGTCTCTATACTATCAAATACCCCCTCCTTGTCCTCTTGGGTGTCTTTGTTGTATGCCAGTGGTAGCGACTTCATCACGACCAACAGCGACAGCAGATTGCCATATACTCGCCCTGTCTTGCCACGAAGTAGCTCTGGCACATCTGGGTTCTTTTTTTGTGGCATGATAGAGCTAGTCGTAGCATAGTTGTCGCTAATAGTTACAAATCCAAACTCATAGCTACTCCATAGCACCAACTCTTCACTTAGCCTACTTATATGCATAGAGGTCATGCTTATGTTAAACAACATCTCCAGTGCTGTATCACGGTTTGAGCTACTATCCAAAGCACTAGCAGATGCAGCCGTGAAGTCCAAAAGTCTAGCTGTCTCGTGCCTGTCTATATCATGCGGTGTGCCAGCAAGTGCCGCTGACCCTAGCGGACAAAAGTTGTTTCGGAGGTTTGAGCTAACAAACCGCTCATAGTCTCGTCTAAACATCTGGATATATGCTAGCAGATGAAAGCCGAAGTTTATAGGCTGTGCATGTTGCAAGTGAGTCATACCAGGTATCAAACTGCTTGTATGATTGTGGGCTATACTGGCAAAAGTTGTGATAATATCTTTGAGCTTCGTAGCTATAGAGTTGTTTTTTTCTCGCAGATAGATCGCCATATCTGTGGCTACTTGGTCGTTGCGACTTCTAGCGGTGTGAAGTTTGCCTGCTGTGTCGCCTATGAGTTGTGTCAGTCTCGTCTCTATAGCCATATGTATATCCTCGTGTCGTATATCCCATACAAACTGCTCTTTTTCTATCTCGTCTTTGATTTGCAACAAACCTTTTTCTATCTTTTGTTGTTCATCTGCTGTGATGATATTTTGCAGGCACAACATCTTTGCATGAGCTATGCTACCTCTTATATCTTGAGAGTAAAGTTTCCTGTCAAACATCAGCGAGGCATTGAACCTGTCTAGAAGTTTACTATTTTTATTTTTCAGTATTTGGTCATCTGTCGTCATATTTGTCCTTTTTTTATGTTTGTATTATATCTTTTATTTTTAAAATATCCACCAATCTTTTTTCGTGTCGTATTTTTGGTCTTTTGTTTGGTTTTGCTCTTTGTGTGCTTTTTTTAGTTTTGATGACATAATTTTCAATCAACTTAAGTTTTCAATAAAGACTTCATAGCTACCAGTCTTAGCAAAATTTATCTCATATTTTAAATCCCCAATCTTGTCTATTTTTAGAGAATCAATACCATATAGTTCAAGTATTTTGTTTGTCACTAATTCACCAACTTTGAGCTTAAACAAATCTCTTAATATCCATTTGCCTAAAGCTCTATTTGGATTTGACATCAAGGCTTTACTGTTTTCTTGACACAATTTAGCATCCATAGTTTTGCCATTTGGTAGTTTCATGGTAAAAATAGTATCTCTTGAAGGGAAAAAATTTGGCTTGAGTGTGTGAATTTTTGTAGGCACTGGAATATAAACTTCATCTTGGTGCCTTGGCCGTCCTTTTGCATTCCATTGGTTTAGTCCGCTACTTTCGTATACTTTGCCTTGGCTTCCATACAAAGGCAAATATATTGTATCCTTAATTTTTGTTGTGGTCATATAATCAGAATCTTTATTGATCAATTCAAACAATACCTCTAATGGATCTTGCAAAATCTCAACTTCAAAATTATCTACAAAAGAATCTGTATTAAATCTTTTCATCAATGTGCTTTTAGATAAAGAAAAACTGTATTCATATAGTCCATCATCAAAAGATATAGAAGATCTATTTTGTTTCATATTTGCTATGGTATCAATATTGATCAAACTTGTCCATTCTTCATATATATAAAAAGTGCCTTTATCTCGCACTACACAATGATATATGGATTTTTCAATTTCACATAAATTATTTGTAAATCCTATTCTCGCATTTCTAAGTTCTGAGATCTTTTTAATTTTATCAATAGGTGACAAATTATTATACAAATCTCTATCTTTGTTAAACTCTGCTATTTTTTGAATACTTTTGTCGTTGCTTCGTAAAAATGTTTTCAACCCTATACCAGTGGAACCTTTTTGTGCATCAAATGAAACATCACCTCTTGACAAGTCTTTAGCATCAAATGCCTTACAAAACATTTTTTCTGCTATACGATAATATAAGTATGGTGTATCAGAAGAAGAAAACAGATTAGACAAGCTGCCAATAATTTGTAAATAATCCTTATATTTGTCTGTTTGTTCTTTAGTTTGTAGATTATAAAACATTATAAGTCACAAGCTTTTTTTATCTCTCTTGCGATAGCTTCTATCACAGGCACAGTGACAGAATTTCCTATCTGTTTATACAGAGATGAATTGGCTAGTTTTTGAGGGAATTTAAAACTTTCATCATATCCTTGAAGTCTAGCACACTCTCTTGGTGTTAGTTTTCGTATATCAACATCATCTATGATTAGCGGTACATTGTGTCCTCCTGTCCCCATATTTGCAGTTAGTGTAGGGCATAATTTACTTTTATTTTCTCGCACATAAACTCTTCTCCATTGATAAACGCTATCTTTATTTTTCATTTCATCTTTTAATTGTTCGTAGTAGCGACTATTTGTATAGTAAAACTTTTCATCAGTTTTAGAATCCAATAGGTCAGCTACTTTTATATTTAACTTTTTTGGTTTTGGAAAAGAAAAGTTTAAGGCAATATTTTTATCTTTAAAGGCAACGATATAGATTCTTTCTCTATTTTGAGGCACTCCACCATACTGGGATGAATTTAGAACTTTGTAGTTAATAGTATATCCTCTATGTTCAAGCTCATAAACAATTCGTTTAAAAGTTTTGTTTTTATCATGTCCTACAAGATTTTTCACATTTTCTAAAAAGATAATTTTTGGGTTTAGTTCGTCTATAAATCTCAAAATCTCAAAAAACAGATTGCCTCTATCATCTTCAAAGCCTTTTCTTTGCCCAGCTATAGAAAATGCTTGACAAGGAAATCCACCAGTCAAAACATCAACAGGATAAACTTCTGATGTTTTTAAATCTTTTAAATTCTTTTCAAAAAGCTTATGTTTGTGATTGTGGCGATAAGTAATAGATGCATTTTTATCTATTTCATTTGCCCAAGAAATTTTAAAACCTGCTTTTTTGAATCCCAATTCTATTCCGCCAATACCTGCAAACAGTCCGCCTACTTTCATAATTTTACCTTTTTTGTAATCTTTGTATAATTTAAATACACAAGACTATCAAGGCTAATATATATCAAATTATAGCACTTTTTGACAGGCTCTTCAAACGATGCTATTCTCTTGCGACTTATGCCAAATATATCAAAAAAATCATTCCAGAAGCTCTGACTTTCTGCATGTTCTCTTGCTTCGTCTTGCCACTCTTTTGAAAAACTTATCGCTCTACTTTTTATCTCGTTCCAGCTTAATATCATATGTTTTTATCCATCTATTTGCTCCAATTTTTTAAACTCCGACCATAATACTCTTTGTCATTTTCGCATCCTATGTATCGTCTGTTTAGTTTCATATTTGTCCTTTTTAGCTTTCATTTAAACTATCTACAATCTTGTCTATAGGTATCAAGCTAGTAACTACACATGCATGTGCAGGGTTTGGAAAACTGTAGTTTATAGGCGGAACACCTCTACAAAATCCAGCGAGGCAAATATGATTTGTATCTGTTATAAATGTTTGCACATAAATATCAGCTGTAGAGTTTTGAGTTTTGTCTATGAGCATATTTAAAGGGCTACCATTTTGTCTTAATCCGTGGAAAATTTGTTCTATTGAAACTTTGTTTGTAGCATAGGTTTTCACATCTACACTATTTTTGCCAAGCATAAACTCAAAGCCTCCGTCTGCTTGTCCTATTATCATCTGATAGGCAAACTTGAGATTTTTTAATTTTTCATATCTTTCAAATATATCAATATTTTGGTATTTGTTGTTTAGATAGTCATAAATATATTCCAACAAAGCCAACTCACCCAAAATCCCAGCTTTTATATTTGCGACACCTCTTGTTTGATAGTCTCCATATCCACTTCTTGGATATTCAAACAGTTGTCGTCTGTTGGCGACATAAGATGCCATCTTGTCCATCTCATCTGTGATTTTGATCAAAACAATATCTTTTTTGGTTACTGGCATATTTTTCTCCTGTCTTGATATGTGCTATCAACACTTCCTAGCTTTTCATATATAATATCTTTGTAGCTTGACATTAGCTCATATCCTACAAAGTGTCTGTCTAGCTCTTTTGCTACTTTGAGTGTAGTGCCACTTCCAGCAAATGGATCAAGCACGATATCGCCTACAAAAGAAAACAACTTCACACATCGTTTGACTATCTCTTGGGGCATGATGGCACTATGTTTACCAAAGGCTATGTCTTGTTTGTTTGGTATGGGTATATCCCATATTTGCTTGGTGTATTCTACCCACTGCTTTTGAGTTAGTTTGCTTTTTTCTTTTATCTCTTGCGATGGTATATGAGAGCTTTTGCCTTCTTTTACATATACTGTGATAAACTCACTTGAATTTTGTGCATAAAAGTTTCGTGGGTATGGATAGCTACCAAACATAAGCTTCTTGCTACCGTTTGTGCGGTTCCAAATATATGTATCATATAGATACATCTTGGTGTTTTTTTGGTATAAAATAGAGTTTTGAATATCGCTGTTTAGGTCAAAAATATGTCTGTTGTAGTGGGTGCTAAAGTCTGCTTTTTTCATAGGCATGAGTGGTGTGTTTATGACCAGTTTGCCATTTGGGCTCAACACTCTCTCGCATTCATTCCAAACCTTGTGAAGTTCTTTTATAAAAGTTTTGTAGTTTGATATATCTCCTATTTGTTTGTCGTGTTGCTTTGAGTGTGTCTCCTCTTGGTAGCCATCTTTGCTGTAGTTTTTGATATTGAAATACGGTGGTGATGTGATGACCAGCTGGACACTGCTGTCAGGAATCTCACGCATATCTTGTGATGACTTAAAATAAACCTTATCTATGAAACTGCTCAACTATTTGTCCTTTTGTCGTGATTGTATCCAAAAAGTCTAAAACAAAACACAAAATCAGCACAACATACTTGCAAAAACTTGTTTTTGTAGATAAATATATATAGTTTCGATAAAATAGCAGTATGGATAAAATTAATAAACAAAAAGCAGTAGCTTTCACAGGCATATCAGGCAGTGGCAAGACCACCGCCATAGTCAAAGTAGCAAACACTTTGCAAACTTTAGGATACAAGATAGCTATCATAAAGCACGACCCCAAAGACAAAGCGATGTTTGACAAAGATGGCAAAGACAGCTTCAAGTTTGCCCAGACCAAAGCAGATGTGGTGGTGACTAGTCCGCTTAAGACGACCTATTTTAACCCATCGCCTATGAGTATAGGAGATATCGCAGATATGGTGTCGCCTTTTGATTTTCTACTTGTAGAGGGATTGAAAACTTTGGATTTGCCTCGTATATGTATATGTCGCGAGAGGATAGACAAAAACTATTTTGAAGTCAGCGACACTATCGCTTGTGATGACACTATAGACAAAAACTTGTTGCCAAAAGATATAAATATATTGGATTTAAATGACACACAAAGTATCACAGACTGGATAATACAAAATGCAAAGGAGATGAAAACTTGAACAAAGATATCAAAGATATTATAAATGCTATAGAGATATGTTCTATAGAGATAAAAGAGCTCATAGCACAAGGTGACACTGCCAAAAGCACCCACCAAAACAGCACAGGCGACACACAGCTCAAGCTAGATATTCAAAGCGATATCATCATACAGCGACAGCTCCAAAAGCTCAAATGTATCAAATCAATAGTGAGTGAAGAGCAAGATGAGATCATAAGGTTAAACGACGATGCACCGTATCATATAGCATACGACCCACTAGATGGCAGTAGTCTGGTCGATGTAAATCTATCTGTAGGGTCAATATATGGCATATATCGACACTCCTATAGTGGCAAAAATATCATGGGCGCAGTGTATGTAGTGTTTGGACCACGAGTAGAGATGGTAGTAGCGATAGACAAAGCGGTCAAGCTATATAGACTACTGGATGATAAGTTTGTCTATATTCAAGATATCAAGCTACAAGATAGAGGCAATATATTAGCTCCGGGTTCTACACAGGGTATGTGGTATCCTCATCACAAAGATATGATAGATGGACTGTTTGCCGATGGATATAGACTGAGATATAGCGGTGGTATGGTGCCTGATCTACACCAAATACTACTCAAAGGTGGCGGACTTTTCAGCTATCCATCGACAAAAGACTTGCCAAGTGGCAAGCTAAGACAACTTTTTGAAGTGTTTCCGTTTGCTCTTGTGTTTAAGTTTGCCGGTGGTGATGCTATAGATGGAGAGCATAAGCTACTAGAGATCAACACATCTCATATACACGACACGACACCGTGCTTTTTTGGTAGCAAATATGAAGTAGATATAGCATATGAAGTTTGGTCCCGTGGATAACGACACTACACAGACAGATGAAGCACTAGATCAAAGCATAGCTAGACTACAAAAGTGTCAACAAGAATACAAAGTCGATACATGTAGCGACTGTGAGCTATATATACCATGTGAAGTGAGACAGGAGTATGTCAAAGCAGTGTATAGCTCCATGAACAAGGACAAAAGCGGTGGTTTTGAATTTTAAAATTAATACAAAGGATAAAAAAGATATGTTAGGTAAAGATGGCAAAAGACCACACAAGTTTGTATATCTGTTTTTCTTGGTGCATATGTTTGCTTTTGGTGGTAGTGGATTTGCTCTAGCATATATAGACGATGTGCCGTTTATGATGGCCGCCATGCATAGTGGCATAGCGATATTTGTATATATTGTGTTTTATCTAGTGTTGTTTGGTGTAGGCAGGGTTTTTTGGATGTTTGTGTTTGCTATCGTGGGATTTGCTCAGACATATTTTGTGATAAATTTCATAGGCGAAATATTTTTCAACAACTGGGACTTTGACAATTATCCATTTTATAGACACATAGCCCCTGCTGTGTTTGTAGTGATGTATCTGTTTTTGGTGCGAGAGTTTATATATGATATAGTCAAAAGTGACGGTAGGGCAAACTTCTTGTTTTTGTGTCTCAATGCTGTTTTGTATGGCTATTTTTATATGGTATGATAACT
>JAOZTH010000009.1:17260-30868 GCA_029939245.1 Arcobacteraceae bacterium | reverse complement strand
CGGGCTCCTATACTAGTCGTTAGCTTCAGTCACCAGTTCCTAGTCTCTAGCAAACTAGTCTCCAGTCTCCAGTCTCCAGTCTCTAGCAAACTAGTCTCCAGTCTCTAGTCTCTAGCTACTAGCTTATATGCAAAACTATACAACACAGGTAAATATATCAAGTTTAGCACAGTCCCCCATGCAAGTCCAAACCCCAAAGCTATAGCCATAGGTTGAAATATCACTGCCTGACCTGTAGGGAAAAATATGAGCGATGATATACCTATGAGTGTCGTCACTGTCGTCAGCACGATAGGTCTAAATCTCTTTGCTGAGTTTTCAAACACTTCGTCCAAATTTTTGGCAGTTCTTAGAAATGTCATCATGATAATACCATCGTTTATAACCACACCAGCTAAACCCAATGCCCCTATGATAGAGGTCATACCTATATTTACTCCCATGAGCAGATGCCCTATAGCTACTCCAAGTATAGAAAACGGTATCACACTCATGACTATGGCGGTTTGCCTGAAGCTGTTAAACAGATACAACATACTTAGCATGACCAGCACCATGGCCAGTGCGGTAGCTAGTATCATATCGTTTGCTAGTTCTTTGTTTTTCTCTGCTTCGCCTTTGAGGACTACCTTCACTCCATCTGCTCTCATCGTCTCTAGCAGTGGCTCTATCTTTGCCAGCACTTCCGATGCTGTGATGATTTTGCTGTCTACATTTGAAAACACATAGAAATTTGTCTCGCCATTTTCTTTTGTGATCTTCTCAAACGACTTCACATAACGAAACTCACAAACCATATCTAGTGTCGTAGTGGTGCCGTCTTTTAGGACTATTGGTTGCTTTTTAAACTGCTCTAAGTCATCTTTGTATGCTGACTTTATCTTTATATCTACTATGCCGTTTTTGTCAAACACTGTGGCTTTTTTCATATCAAGGTATCTACTAGCCAATATCTGTCCTAGAGTTCGCTCGTCTAGTCCAAGTGATTCGCCGTATGCGTTTATCTTCAATTTAAGCTCATCTGGACCATAGCTAGACGAGTTGGCTACAGATACCACTCCTTCTATGTTTTTTAGCCCATTTTCAAGCTCTTTGATATGTTTATCTATCTTTGCAAAATCAGACGATATTAGACCTATCTTTACATCTGCTTTTATTGGTCCTACCTTTTTTTGCACTACAGACAAATCTATCAAGTTTAGCTTTTCTTTGAGTCCTGAATTGTCTATAAATTTTTTGATCTGTTTGGATACTTCAGGCGATGAAAGCTCTCTGCTTTTTTCTATATCATCGTGATAGAAGCTAAACAATGGCGTGATAAATCTATCTACGAAGTTTTGAGGTGTTTGCTCGTGTAGCTCTATAGTTATGCTAGATACATATGGATATGTCTCGCTGTTGCCTCCGCTGTCTCGTCTATATCCTGCTATAGATGATATATTTTTGATAGACCACTTCTCTTTGTGCTTTAGTAGCTCACTGCTTACAGTGTTGACTATAGTGTCGCTTTGGGCTACTGTGGTGCTGGGGTTTGACTTCAGTGCTATGTTTATGATAGTTGTGTCAAAGCTTGGAAACATTTGAAAGTGTGAGCTTTTGATTATAAGCACAGTCAACAATGGCACTCCTATTATAAATATGCTTAGAAATACTCTTTTGTAATTCATAATAAAATGTATAATACCACTATAAACCCTGTTTGCTCTAGTCCATGATAAAGTCTTAACCCCCTTTTTAAGTATATGCGCCGCATGTATCGGCAAAAATATAAACGACTCTATGAGCGATGCTAGCACCAAAGCACTCAATGCTATAGGTATTAGCTTGATCACCTCGCCCATAGTGCCACTAAGCATAAGTGCCGGCAAAAATGTAAACATAGTCGTCATACTAGCTATAGTCACTGGCTTAAACATATCTTTAGCACCCTGTAGGCATGCTTCTTTTATCTCCATGCCTTTTTCTATATATTGTTGTATCTGTTCGCTCACTACTATCGCATCATCTACTATGATACCCAGAGCCAGTAGCACACCTACTAGCGATATCAAGTTGATACTATATCCGGCTATATAAAACACAGCCGAAGCCATGACAAACGATGTAGGTATGCCTATAAATATCACTAGAGCCATTCTGCTGTTTATCAACAATGCTACTATCAAAGTGATGATGATGATACCTAGCAGTATATTTGATGTGACTGTGTTTAGTCTAGTTTTTATCTTTTTTGATTGGTTGTCTACTATGCTGTATTTTATATCTTTGTCTATGTTATTAAACTTTTCTAAAGTTTTTAACACTCTTTTTTCTGCTGTGATAGCACTGCCGTTTTTGTTTTGGCTTATGACTAGGTTTATAGCATTTTGGTTGTTGATAGAATATATCGTGTTTGTATCCTCATAGGTCTTGGATATATTTGCTATATCTTTGAGATATATGGTTTGGTTTGATATAGTTATGGTGGTGTTTTTCAGCTCATCTGCTGTTTTTGCTCCGTTGTTGGTGGACAAAAAATAGTGCTTTTGTTTGTCCTCAATCTTGCCTAGTGGGTATATATATGATACCGCCTGTATGGCAGACGAAACTGTCTGTGGCGACATACCAAAGGCTTCTATTTTTTTCTCATCTAGGTCTACTTTATAATACAGATCACTATCGCCATATATTGTGACATCTTGAATATCTTTCAAGTTCAACATAGCTGTCTTAAAATCACTCGCTCTAACTTTTAACTCATTTGTGGTATATTTATCAGACGATATAACTATACCAAGCAACTTTTTGGTTAGATCTACCGTCTTGACTATAGGGTCATCCATATCGGAGGGCAGGTTTGATTTGTTGGTATTTACTACATCTTTGACTTTGGACGATGTGTCATATATATTTACTCCTTTTTGTAGTTCCAGTATGATAGAAAAGCTACCAGACTTGACTATAGTAGATATAGTGGTAACTCCAGATATACTTTTGAGATCGTCTTCTAGCTCTTGGACTATGATTTTATTTAATGTATCTACACTAGCTCCGCTATAGCTACCAGATACCACTACCATATCTAGCTCAAACGATGGAAATATCTCTTTGGGCATCTTGATATACGATACCACTCCTATGGCAAATATAAGCATAAACAAACTATAGTTTAGCCTGCTGTTCTCTATAAAAAATCTCAAAACTCTGTCAAACATTTTTACTCCTTTTTGATATATTTAGATGCAATATATCTACTGCACTTGGGGTGATACCGCTTATCTGTGAAGCATCAAATAGATTTTTGGGTCTATGATAACTTAGCTTCTCTATCACCTCTAGCGACAAACCATCTAGCCCATCATATACAAACTCGGCAGGTATGCTTAGATTTATCATATTTTTCATCTTTTGTATCTGCTTTTCTTGTTTTTGTATATATCTGTAGTATTTGGCATATGTTATAATCTCGTTTTTGATATAGTTATCTATACTGGCATATCGTGGGACTATTGTATTGAACTTATCTGTATCTATAGTGCTTCTGCCTATTATATCTATTAGCTTAGTTTTATCGGTTATTTTATCCTCACCTATATCGCTCAATAACTTTAGATTTTCTTTGTTTGGATTGAACCATATATCTGCTATATCGTCTATGACTTTTTGTATGTTTTGTTTTTTATTTAGCATTTTTTTGTGTGTTGGCTCATCTATCAAACCGTATTTATTGCCATACCCACTAAGTCGTATGTCTGCAGTCTCTTCTCGCAGTAGCAACCTATACTCAGCACGACTTGTAAACATTCTATACGGTTCGTTGGTTCCTTTTGTCACCAAATCATCTATAAGCACACCAATATATGCTTCATCTCGTCTCAACACAAACGGCGGTTTGTCATCGCAACTAAGCGATGCATTGATACCTGCCATCAAGCCTTGGGCAGCGGCTTCTTCATATCCTGTGGTGCCGTTGATCTGACCTGCGAAATACAAGTTTGATATATCTTTGTGACACAAAGTGTGTGTCAATATAGTAGTATCTATATAGTCGTATTCTATAGCATAACCATATCTCGATACGACAGCATCTTCCAGTCCTGCTATAGACTTGATGACTTTGTCTTGGACCTCTACACACAGCGACGAACTCAAGCCATTTATATAGTATTCATTTGCCTCTATAGTATGTGGCTCTAAAAATAGTTGATGTCTATCTCTATGCGAAAACCTATAGACCTTGTCTTCGATACTAGGACAATATCGAGGACCTACCCCCTCTATCTGTCCAGAAAAAAGTGGTGCGGACGATAGATTGTCCTGGATTATCTTGTGTGTAGTTTTGTTTGTATATGTGATATAACACGGTATTTGTGTCGGTTTGAAAGTCTGTTTGTCGGTTTGAAAACTTAGAGGCTTTGGAGTGCTGTCGCCTCCGTGTTGTTCTGTTTTGTCAAAATTTATGCTGTGTGCTATGACTCTAGCTGGTGTGCCTGTCTTAAATCTTTTGAGCTTAAGTCCCAGTGTAGATATGAGGCTATCACTGAGACTATTTGCTGACTTTTCCCATGCTCTGCCAGCTTGAAAACTGTTTTTGCCTATATGTATCTTGCCTTGCAAAAATGTGCCGGTAGTCAAGATAAATTGTCTAGCATATATATTCAACCCTAGTTTGGTTTCTAAAAAATCAACCAAACCATCTTTTAAGCTTATAGACACTACTTCGTCTTGATATACAGTCAAATTTTTGGTAGTCATAGAGATATTTTTCATATAAATTTTATATCTGTCCATATCTATCTGGGCTCTACTGCCCTGCACTGCTGCACCCTTGCTAGAGTTCAAAACTCTAAATTGTATGCCTGTGCTGTCTGTGCATTTTGCCATCTCGCCACCTAGAGCATCTATCTCTCGGACTATGTGTCCTTTGGCTAGCCCACCTATGGCTGGGTTGCAACTTGTGGCACATATTTGGTCTATAGACATAGTTATGAGCATAGTTTTTTTGCCCATCCGGGCAGACGTTAACGATGCTTCTACTCCTGCATGTCCTCCGCCTACTACTACTATATCATATATATTCACGATGTTATACCCTATGTTCCATATGGAACATTTGGTTTGGTTTGTCTATTTTTGGGTTTGTTTTCTTGTTTGATAAAATATCTCAAGTCACGATATTCTTGCCTAGATAGATATCTATGTTTACCAGATGGCAACGCATTAAGAGACACACCGCCGAAATCAACTCTTTTTAGATCCATGATAGTCAAGTCAAAATACCCAAAAAATCTACGAAGTTCTCTGTTTTTGCCTTCGTTTAATATGACCTTGAGCTTGGAAAATGACTCGCCATTTGATATGATCTGATATGCTACAAATGGTTTGAACTCCATAGACAATATCTTTGTATGAGAGTGAGCTCCTTTTGTCGCATCGTCCAACATCATACCAGATACCATACTATCTATGACCTCTTGAGTTATAGGTCCATCTACTTTTATCTTGTATGTTCTCTCCAAACTTGAATTTGAGAGTTTGTTGACTACATCTACGCTATCAGTCAGTAGTAACACCCCCTCACTACCATAATCCAATCTACCTACAGGGTTAAAGTGCTGAAACTTTACTGGTAATGAGTGATATACCGTTTTTCGCTCTCTGGGGTCATTTTTTGTCACTAGTTCTGCTTTTTGTTTGTTGTAAACTATTACCGTATATTCTTTGTGTGGGCTGTTCCATATTTTTTGATTGTCTAGATATACTACATCTTCTTCACAAACTTGTGTAGATAGATCTACTACAGTTTTGTTGTTTATCTTTATCCTACCATCTCGTATTATCTCATCTGCATCTCTACGGCTGTATTTTGTATTATGTGATATAAATTTGTTTAATCTAAGACTATTTTCTCTGTTTTGTTCTATCATTTGATACCTGCTTCCACCAAGTCGTGTATATGCACCACGCCAGATACTTTTTGACTATTGTTTACTACGACTAGGAGTTGTATTTTGTTTTTTTCTATCATATTCAAAACCTCTGTAGCTAACATATTTTCATCTGTTATAGTCTTTGGATTTGTAGTAGCTATACTTAAAACTTCGTTTTCTATAGAGAAATCATCTTTTGCCAATGCTCTTCTCAAGTCCCCATCGCTCAATATAGCTACTAGGTTATCGCTATTATCTGTTATTATCACAGAACCCAACATACCCTCGCCCATCTTGACTATGGCATCTTTGATCGATGTTCCATGTGGAACTATGGGTAAGTTTTTTGTTCTTATGATATCTTTGATCTTGACAAATAGTTGTTTGCCGAGACTTCCCCCCGGATGAAAAGATGCGAAGTCTTCTTTTTTGAAATTCTTTTTTCTCATAAGACATACTGCTAGAGCATCGCCCATCGCCATAGTGATGGTGGTAGATGATGTAGGAGCGATATTTAGAGGACATGCTTCTTTGGTCACTGATATATCTAGAAATATGTCGCTATGTTTGCCCAAAGTTGAGCTAGAACTTTTTGCCATAGCTATGAGAGGTATATTAAATCGCTTTAAATGTGGCAGCAAAGAAACCAACTCATCGCTCTCTCCGCTATAGCTGATAGCCAACACAATATCACCAGTGCTTATAGCTCCTAGATCGCCATGCATAGCTTCTGTAGGATGTATGAAAAAGCTACTAGTACCAGTGCTAGCAAATGTAGCAGAGATCTTTGCACCCACTAAACCAGACTTGCCAACTCCTATGATGATAAGTTTGCCAGTGCTGTCGGCTATAAGCTCCACAGCTTTGTCTATATTGCCGTCTAGCCTATTTGCTAGTAGTTTCAGCTCTTTTGCTTCGATATCTAAAACATCTTTTGCTATAGATTGATAATCCATAAAGCTATTGCACTAAAAGTGTCGGCACTATCATAGGATACTTTTGAAATTTTCTCACGCAGTGTTTTCGTATAACTTTTCGTAGTTCATCTTCTAAGGCTTTGTTGCTTTGCATAATACCTGGCTTGATATTATCCAGAAAGTGAGACAGCACATCTTCTAGCTCTTTGACTAGATAGCCTTGGGCTTTGCCACCTGTGAGACCAAAGGTCGTAATCTTTGCTGGAGTTACTAACTTTCTATCGTTTAGGCTTATCTGTGCTACTATCATAACTACACCATCGTTTGCCATCGTTTGTCTGTCTATGACTACATCGTTTGATATTTTGTTGTTTCTTTGGTTGTCTATATATGACTTACCTGTCTTAACTGACTTGAGTTTTTTCATAGCTTTTGGGGTGATCTCTATCTGTTCGCCATCGCTCATGATGTATGTATTTCGCTCCTCTACTCCACACGACACTGCTGTCTTGGCATGCCTGACTGCATGATTGTATTCACCATGAATAGGCAAGAAAAACTTAGGCTTACAAAGTCGTATCATAAGCTTCTGCTCTTCTTGACCTGCATGTCCCGATACATGTATGTCGGCATAATCTTGATAAGCTACCGCTGCTCCTGCTTTTTGTAGATGGTTGATGACCTGCGATACACCTGCTTCGTTGCCGGGTATGGCACGAGCAGACAATATAACTAGGTCTTGTGGTTTGATCTTGATGTGTCTATGTTCATGGACGGACATTCTAAACAAAGCACTCATAGGTTCGCCTTGGCTACCAGTGGTCACGATGAGTATCTCGCTGTCTTTGTATTTATTTACATGATGGGCATCTATAAACTGGTCTTTGGGAAACTTAACATAACCCAGCCTCATAGCTATGTCGAGGTTTTTCTCCATAGACCTACCTATGACACATATTTTTCTGCCGTATTTCAAACCATAGTCAATAGCTTGTGAAACTCTATGTATATTTGAACTAAATGTAGACATTAGCACTCGCCCTTTTGCCGTAGCAAATATCCTGTCAAATGTAGGACCTACAGTTCGTTCTGACCTTGTAAACCCTGTATTGTGAGAGTTGGTGCTGTCGCTCAAAAGTGCCAGCAATCCTTTCTCACCATAGTGAGCTAGCCTATGAAAATCAGTAGGATAGTTGTCTATGGGTGTGTGGTCTATCTTGAAGTCTCCAGTATGGACGATGGTGCCTGCTGGTGTCTTGATAGCCAAAGCACTACAATCGATGATAGAGTGAGTTATATGCATCCACTCTACCTCAAAGTCGCCTATCTTTATAGGTTTTCGCTTTTGGATAGCTCTTAGATAACTTTTGTGTTCTTTGATCCTATGTTCGTCAAATTTTGAGCAAATCATCTCAAGTGGCAACGATGTGCCATATACTGGAAACTGCATCTCTTTGAACAGATATGCTATAGCTCCTATATGGTCTTCGTGTCCGTGTGTGATAAGTATGCCGGAAACTTTGTTTCGTATAGTTCGCAAATATGTAAAGTCTGGTATCAGTATATCCACTCCGTGCATAGTCTCATCTGGAAAGCTCATACCGACATCTATGACGATAGCGGATTTGTCTGTCTCTATTATCATCATATTGCCACCTATCTCGCCCAAACCGCCTAGGGGAGTTATCTTGACTTTGCCGTTTGATTTTAAGTCTATTTTTGTGTTTGGGTCCAACCTATTTTTCTGTATATCTTCGTTTATAGCAAATGCTTTGTGCAAGTCGCTTTCCCAGCCATATCCACTAGTAGGTATTTTTCGTTTGCTAGTGGTTTCACCGTTTGGATTTTCTCGTCTGTTTTGGTTGCCTCTGTTTTGTGGTGGTCTGCTGCCATCTGCTCTGTCTTTGTGGCTGTGGTGTCTGTTTGCTCCTCTTTGCTCTCTGGGCTCTCTAGGTTTAGCTTGGTCACTTTGTGTCTGGGCTATTTGCTCTGTCTTGTTGTCGTTTGTTTGCTCATGTTGCGACTGTGTGTTGTCGCTCGTTGTTTGGTCATGGGTTTGATTTTCTTCAATCATATTTTTCCTTTAAATTTTCATATACTCTGTCGTATTGGACTCGTGAGATCTCGTGTGGTCTTTTGTGCGGCAATATGTCCATACTATCTAGCACAGACAATATATCTGGCTTTGCATAACTTTTGGACAAATTGTTCAAGATAGTTTTTCTGTTTGAGTTGAAACATATTTTCAAAAATTTTTTATATCCTTCGCTGACTGTAGCTGGATTTTTAAACTTTTTCAAACATATCACAGAGGAGCTAACTTTTGGGCTAGGAGTGAAACACTCCCTTGGCACATCGGTTATCTTCACTCTGCTTTCACAAATATGCTGACAGATTATCGCTAGTGGGCTATATCTCCTATCGCCTACATCGCATAGAAATTTGTCTGCTACTTCTGTCTGGACCATCACCAAGATATTTCGGCAGTTTTCGTCTGCAAATGCTCGAAACAAGATATTGGTAGCTATATTATATGGCAAATTTGCCACTAGATTATAGCTAGTATCATGCAACGAACCCTTGTCAAACTGCTTTAAGACATCGGTATTGGTCAGTTTCAGTCTATTTGTGTTTATCTCAACTACAAAACGATTTTTCACGAAAGCAAAAAGCCCTCTATCTATCTCGTATGCCGTCACGAACTTGTCTTTGACCAAATACTTGGTCAAATCACCCAACCCAGTCCCAATCTCCACGACCTGTAAGTCGTCATTGGGTATCGCTTGGATAATTTTGTGTAATATATTTTCATCTTTTAAAAAATTTTGTCCAAATCGTTTTTTGGCTTTTATACTTTTCATCGGCTATTATATCATATAAATATAAATTTAACCATTATTTAGCTATATTATTGAAAATTTCTTTGAATTTGAGAGATAAAAGAGATTGTAGTGCCAATCACCAACAAAATAGCAACCATTATTTAAAGGCTACAGATTATTGAAAAAATCATCAGTTACTTTTTTTGTATCAAGGTGACTATTAATATCGTTTATCATTTCATTTATTCTGAATAATTTATATTGATATTTTATAGATATAGATAGGGCATTAAAAAATAATCTTGTGTATGCAAACATAAAGGGAAAAATACTTATAGCCATGGAATAATTGACAATATTTTTATAGCTAAATTGTATTTGCTTTGGCAGTTCCTGTAAAAATATACTAAAATAGCTTTCTAAGAATATAGAAACTATAAATATTATAATAGATGCAAAAGATATATAAATAAGCAATACTTCTTTTGAACTTTTTATTGTAGCAATTATTATATATGTCATCAGTAAGCTTATACCAATAAGTGCTACATATAGCTCACTGTATGGAAATAAATTATGGTATGATTCTTGACCAATAAGATACAAAACAAAAAAGCTAAAAAGAGCAGATATTATATATAATGGTTTAATCTTAACTGTTAGGTTAGCTTGTACTTCATCAATAGCTGACTGAAGTTCTGCTTCGTTTATTACCAATTTACTTAATGTCTTTTTCAACATAGTATTGATAGATTTTTTATGTTTTAAGTCTATTTGTCCTGACTTGGATATTACAGTAAGCTTTGCTGTTAAGTCAGAAATATTGTTTTTAATCCTTTGTATAAGATTTCTGCTGTCGCTTAAGAAACCGTTTTTAATTGTATCTCTAAATTGAGAGGAGGCAGTGTATGCAAAATTAAAAGCTGCGCTTAATTCAAAAAATGAAGAATATCCGCCTAGTATTAAATTGTTTGCCACTAGTTTCTTTTAAAAAAAGCATCAAAAACATTTTCTAATTTTTTTGTGATTTTAGTATCATTAAAATTACATATTGCTTTATAGTTTTTTGGGTCGGTTTCGATTCTATATGCTTTAGAATCACTAACGGCAAAATGATAAGGCTTGTTTTCATGGAATAACTTACTTAAATTATCTCTAAAAGACTTATCAGCAATCTTATAACTGACATTATATACTGGATTATTAGCAAGGTCTACAACTCTTTTCAATGCTTTGGATTGACCATCTGTGTTATTTGGTATTTCTTCTAATATAACTTGGATTGTAAATTTTGCTTCTATAAATTTATTAAATGCATTTAGAAACAAAGCATTATTGGCTACTTCGCTATTTAATTGTCCAGAATACAACTTGACATCTTTTTTTGCATTTTTTATCATACTACTTAAGACTATTGCTGCATGTTCTTTGCCTTCATTGTCAAACTCTATATTTGTGCTATTTTTAGCCAATTGTTCAATTGCTTTTTTATAGTTGTCCATATTATATCTCCTTTAATAGTTATAATGATTATTTCTTAAAACAAACTGCCGACACTAACAATATTTCCTCAGTATCAATAAAAGATATTATTTAGACTGAGAATATTATTGATTTTGATATATTATAGCATAATTATCTTTTAAAAACCCAAAAAATGTCTAAATATGTAAAATATAATTTTTTTACAGATATACTGCTAGGAGGTTTTAGTATTTTAATTTAGCAAAATATTTTTAAAGTTAGAGATAATTTTATATCTTTTGGATAAAATAACCAAAAAGGACAAATATGGGATTGAATATATATTATGACAAGGATTGTGATCTAAGTATCATAAAGAGTAAAAAAGTAGCGATCATAGGCTTTGGCTCTCAAGGACATGCACATGCAGAAAACTTACGAGACAGTGGAGTATCAGTAGTAGTAGGTTTGCGACAAGGCGGTAGCTCTTGGGACAAAGCAGTAGCAAAAAAGTTTGAGACACTTAGTATAGAAAAAGCGACAGCTACAGCCGATGTGGTGATGATATTGCTACCAGATGAAAATCAAAGCAAAATATACAAGCAGCAAATAGAGCCAAACCTCAAAAGCGGAGCTACTATCGCATTTGGTCATGGGTTCAACATACACTACGGACGAGTAAATCCAGCAAAAAATATAAATGTGACGATGATAGCTCCCAAAGCTCCCGGACACACAGTGCGAAGCGAGTTTGTCAAAGGTGGAGGCATACCAGACCTCATAGCTATAGGGCAAGACCCAAGCGGTAGCACCAAAGAGCTAGCTCTGTCATACGCTAGTGCTATAGGTGGCGGCAGGACGGCTATCATCGAGACTACATTTAAAGACGAGACAGAGACAGATCTGTTTGGTGAACAAGCGGTGCTTTGTGGCGGTGTGACAGCACTAGTGCAAGCAGGTTTCGAGACACTCACAGAAGCTGGATATGACCCACAGATGGCGTATTTTGAATGTCTGCATGAGCTCAAGCTCATAGTGGACTTGATGTTTGAAGGTGGTATCGCCGATATGCGATATAGCATATCAAACACAGCAGAATATGGCGACTATGTATCTGGCAAACGAGTTATCAACGACCAGTCAAAACAAGCTATGAAAGATATATTAGCAGAGATCCAAGATGGTAGATTTGCCAAAGACTTTGTCATGGAGGGCGATGCTGGATACCCTCGTATGAATGCCGAGAGAAACAACCAAAAGCAGACAAATATAGAGAAAACAGGTGTAGCTTTGCGAAAAATGATGCCATGGATATCTAAAAACAAGATAGTAAATCAAGACGAAAATTAGACCAAATTTTCGTGCTACAGACCACCAGCTATAGAGAGACAAAAAAGGTATTGTGGACATTATCATCTATAGTTGGTCTAGCTGTGGTCTGTAGTCTTTTTTTTGTAGAGATAAAAGCAGAGACAAACACAGAGTCTGTATTTAAATCAGCGAGTGAAAAAAGAGCATCAACACCAGATCAAACCATACTTACCAACCCTACAAAAGTTAGACCAAAAAGCACAAAACAAACACGACCGATAGTTGCCTTGATATGTGACGATGTAGTCACCCAAAGACAGATAGACAAGCTCAAGGCTACCGGACTGGCTATCACTATATCGTTTTTGCCTCCCACTTATCGTCACAAAAATTCTGCCAAAATAGCCAAAGGTGTAGCAAACTATATGGTGCATTATCCACTGGAAGCTCTCAAAAGGAGAGTAGAAGAGGAGGGGACTTTGATGGTAAACGATAGCTATGAAACTATGCTCACACGAACCAAACAGCTCAAAGCTTGGTATCCTGGCACAAATATCACAAACAACCACACAGGTAGCCGCTTTACAGCAGACCACCAAGCTATGGACCGCTTTATGCGAAGCTTAAAAAAGCTCAACTATATATTTCTCGATAGCAGAACCATAGGACAAACAGTAGCAAAAAAATATGCACAAAAACATGGTGTGAAACTACTCCAAAGAGATCTGTTTTTGGACAATATACAAAACAGAAAATATATAAGAAAACAGCTCAAGATACTAGTAGCCAAAGCCCATAGAAACGGTAGGGCTATAGCTATATTTCATCCACACAACATAAGTTTACAGACTATCAAAACATCACAAGATATATTAAACAGAGTCAAACTAGTCTATATAAAAGATATGTTATGAAACTAGATATACACTTAGACAAACTAGATGATATGGCAAAATATCCCACCAATCTAGGCTACATAGGCGAGCTAAAACTTTTAGAAAAACAAGCAGTATCTATAGTAGGGACTAGAAAACCCACCCAATATACCAAAGATATCACAGCGAAAATCGCATTGCAACTACAAAAGGCAAACATAGCAGTAGTAAGCGGTGCTGCCATGGGAGTAGATGCTATAGCTCACGAATATGCAGGTATAGACAACACTATAGCCGTAGTAGCAAATGG
>JAOZTH010000009.1:0-17160 GCA_029939245.1 Arcobacteraceae bacterium | reverse complement strand
TTTGTGCCACCGCATAGATATGGCGAAAGTCCTGGTACCGCCGAGCTAGTCAAACAAGGAATCGCACAAACCATACACGATATAGAGGAGTTTTTAAGTCATCTTGGATACAATACCACAAAACAAGACACGGACGATGAAGTTTTGATCTATTGTCAGCAGACAGGCGACTATGAAAAGTGTGTCAAAAAGTTTGGCGACAAGATATTTGAATATGAGCTTATAGGCAAGATAAAGATATCAAACTCAAAAATCACCGTGCTATAATAAGGAGCAAAATATGAAAGACAGCATAGCAGTCATAGGTGCCGGCAAATGGGGACAAGCGATATACCAAAGTATAAGTATAAACCACAAGTGCCTCATCACAAACAGGACGAAAAAAGAGCTGAAAAACTTCTGTAGCCTGGACGAAGCATTGGATTGTAGATATATCGTCATGGCTATATCTACACAACATATATCATCGTGGCTAGAGCATAACTTCATAAATAAAAACCAAAAGATACTAGTAGCATCTAAAGGTATAGAGGCAAGTAGTGGTAAGTTTCTCAAAGAGATATACAAAAAGCACATAGACACCAGAAACCTCTGTTTCATATCTGGTCCATCGTTTGCTCACGAAGTAGTAGCGAAACTTCCTACAGCTTTGGTGCTAAACTCTACATCAAAGACCCTATACGATGAGTTTGCTAGATTTTTCCCAAAGTTTATCAAGACATATTATAGCGATGATATCATAGGAGCAGAAGTAGCGGGAGCATACAAAAATGTAGTAGCCATAGCAGCAGGTATATGCGATGGGTTAGAACTAGGAGCAAATGCCAGAGCTAGTCTCATATCCAGAGGACTAGTAGAGATGTCAAGATTTGGCGAAGTATTTGGTGCAACTGCTGACAGTTTCATGGGGCTTAGTGGGGCTGGAGATCTGTTTTTGACTGCATCTAGCGACAAAAGTAGAAACTACAAAGTAGGACTTGGGTTGGCAAAAAATATGGCACTAGATAAAATACTAGAGGATATAGGCGAAGTAGCAGAGGGGGTCATGACTACAAAAGCTATAAACGATATATGCGAGGCAAAAAATATATATGCCCCCATATCCTATGAAGTAGGACAGATGTTGCAAGGCAAACACCCGCTTAAGTCTCTACAAGATATGCTCTCAAGCTGATGGCTCTCATAACTTTACAAAATGTATGCAAAAAATACGACACTAAAATCGTGTTGGACGATGTAAGTCTAAATATCCATAGCGGTCAAAAGATAGCGATACTAGGACAAAACGGTCAAGGCAAAACTACTTTGATGAATGCCATAACCAAAGCCGTGGATATAGATAGTGGAGAGATATCGCTAGATAGCTCCATAACTATAGAGAAACTAGACCAAAACCCCAAGTTTGATGACAGCCACACAGTGCGACAAGCTATCAAATCACAGCTTGTAGATATATCAAAAGCGGTTCATCAATACGATGAAATATCACTTCAACTAGCTACAGACTACGAAAACAAAGAGTTATTGGCACGACATAGCGAGCTGGGCAATTTTCTAGACCATATAGACGGCTGGGATATAGAAAACAAGATCCAAAGAGTTATGATGGAGTTTAAGCTTGTCCAGTTTCAAGACAAGTTAGTGCAAACTTTAAGCGGTGGCGAACAACGGCGAGTAGGTTTAAGTGCAGTGATATTGAAAAATCCAGATGTGCTACTGCTAGACGAACCGACAAATCATCTCGATGTATATATGGTGGAGTATTTGGAAAATTATCTCTCAAAATCCAAAAGCACGATACTATTTATATCTCACGATAGGTATTTTATAGACAGCATAGCTACAAATATATATGAGATAGACGAAGGTCGTATCCAAAAATACAAAGGCGGATACACAGACTACTTGACACAAAAAGAGCAACACATAAGCAACATGCAAAAAGAACAGACAAATCTACAAAAAAAGTTAAAAGAAGAGATATTGTGGATGCAAAAAGGGGTTCAAGCCAGACGAAAACGAAACGAAAGAAGGAAAAAAGAGTATCTACAGCTAAAAGAGTTTGTCAAGACAAATCCGAGTAAAATCAAAAAGATGGCAGTGGATCTTCAAAGAGAACAAAGAGTATTTAACGGCGAAAAAGCTACAAACAAAAAAAAGCTACTATACAACATAAAAAATATCGACAAATCGATAGCAGACAGACAACTTATCAAAAACTTCACCACTACTATACGACAAAAGGATTGTATAGCGATAGTAGGACCAAATGGCTGTGGCAAATCAACCTTGCTAAACATACTTATAGACAAACTCCAGCCAGATAACGGTAGTATAAAGCGAGGTGAGTTTGATATAGGATATTTTGATCAAAACAGAGAGATGCTAAACGATGACGACACGCTCATCGAGACATTTTGTCCAAACGGAGGCGAACATATAAAGCTAGCAGATGGGCGTGAACCGCATGTATATGGCTATCTCAAGGGCTTTTTGTTTGACAAGGGTCAGCTAGACAAAAAGATAGGGGCTTTAAGTGGTGGAGAGAAAAACAGAGTGGCTCTGGCACTGCTATTTACCAAAAAGACACAGCTACTCATACTAGACGAACCGACCAACGACTTGGATATACCTACTATAAATATACTAGAACAATATCTAAGTAACTATCAAGGTGCTATTTTGTTTGTTTCGCATGATAGGTATTTTGTAGATAAGATAGCACAAAAACTTTTCGTCTTTGAAAACGATGGCGATATAATAGAAAGCTACTGGGAGTATTCGCACTATCTGTCATATCAAAAATCTCTCACACAGATACACGATATGCACACACAGGCACCCAAAGCACCCAAAAAAGTGCGAGATATAGTGTCAAAGCTACCAAAACTAAGCTACCACGACAAAAAGCAGCTAAAAAGTTTGCCACAAATCATAGAAAATTTAGAACAAAAGATACAGCAAATACAGCAGTGTATGGAGAACAAAGATTGTTATGAGACCAAAGGTTTAGTGCAGTTATCTACACAGCTTGATGACACTACCAAAGACTACGACAAACAAGTAGAAAGATACCTAGAGTTAGAACAAAAAAGAGAGGATATAGAGGATGCTACTAGATAAATTTATGTCAAAAGCTATCAAAAAGGCTTGGAAATATCAACTTTTGACATACCCAAATCCAGCCGTAGGAGCAGTGATAGTCAAAAACGGCAAAGCTGTCGCCACAAAAGCACACAAAAAAGCAGGCGATAGCCATGCGGAGCTACTAGCTATCAAAAAGGCTTATGCTGTGTTGAGTGGAGATATGGCTATAAATAGTATCAAGTCGCCACAACAGATATATGACTATGTAGCCAAACATCACGACAATATATTTCACAACTGCCAGATATATACGACTTTGGAGCCATGTAGTCACGAGGGCAAGACACCGTCATGTGCTACTATGATAACTCTCTTGAAGTTTCAAAAAGTCTATATAGGTAGCATAGACACAAATCCTACAGCCTCCGGTGGTGCTGCGGTGCTACGAAAAGCGGGTATAGAAGTAGTGTCAGGAGTATTGAAAGATAACTGCGACAAACTTCTGTCGCCGTTTTTGTCGTGGCAAAAAGATAGCGGTAGGTTTTGTTTTTTCAAACTTGCTATGCGGACAGATGGTAGTATAACCGATGGACAAATATCATCGGCAAAAACTAGCGAGATAGTCCATAGGCTCAGAACTCTTATAGACTTACTAGTCATAGGTGGCAAGACAGTGAGATCTGATAGACCCATACTAGATACCAGAAAATATAAAAAAAGCGAGAGAAATCCAGATGTGATGATATATTCAAATCAAACAAATTTTGATAAAACTATCAAACTTTTTCATATAAAAGATAGAGAAGTCCATATATCAGACAGCCTAAACTTTGGTGCAAAAAATAAATTTATCATGATAGAGGGTGGATTTGATATGCTAGAAGCTACTAGACCAAATATAGATATGTTAGTGCTAATAGTGGCAAATAGTATGCCACTATCTAGCGAGTACAAAAAGTTTATGTCTAGATACACTCTACTATATAAAGCAGATATAGGTCAAGACAGCATATATTATTTGTTGTAAGTTTTCAGCTCTTTTATCTTGGCTTTTTTGCCTGTAAGTTCTCGTAAGTAATGTAGCTTTGCTCGTCTGACACGACCGCGTCTGATCACTTCAAATGTCTTGATACTACCACAATATAGCGGAAATATTCTCTCTACTCCTACTTTGTTGGCTCCCATCTTTCGCACAGTAAAAGTAGCACTAGCTCCCTCACCTCTCAAGGCTATAACCACACCTTCGTATGCTTGGACTCTGACCTTTGTGCCCTCTTTTATCTCCACACCTAGACTAACTGTATCGCCTGCACGAAATTGTGGTATCACTACATCTTTGGTCATAGCATCTTCAAATGCCTGTATATATTTGTTTTTCATATTTTACCTTTTTGTCGGGGTTGTGAAAATCATTGCCCCTGTCTGTCGCCTGTATAAATAGAGGCGAGTTTTGAAATTTTAACTATTTTATCTATTTTTGCTTAAAATAACTCAACAAATAGAAAATTGTCGAGTTTTTTGCTGTTTTGATGACTATCAATCAAACATAATTCCTGGCAACCACAAGCTGATGATCGGTATATAAGTAACCAACATCAAGCCTACTAGTATAGTCATAGACCATGGCAGCGAATAGACAACCACATCTTTGAGACTTGTGCCAGTGATACCGCTCGTGACAAACAGGTTCAGCCCCACAGGTGGGGTTATCATACCTAACTCCATGTTCACCACAACAACGATACCAAAATGTATAGGATCAATACCCAAAGCCACTGCCACAGGCAAAAGTAGAGGCACCATGATCATGATGATAGCCGATGGCTCCATAAAATCACCAGCAAAAAACAGCAATATATTGACCAACATCAAAAACATTATAGCATTGACATCCCAAGCCATAAGTGTATTTGTGATAGTTTGTGGCACATTTTCTAAAGTCAAAAAGTGAGCAAACAACATAGCATTTGCGATAATAAACATGATCATAGCACTAGTTTTGGCTGACTCTAAAAATATCGTGTAGATATTTGACCATTTTATATCTTTGTATATAAACATAGATACGAAAAATGCCCAAGTCGCAGCCACGGCGGCCGCTTCTGTGGGTGTAAATATACCACCATATATACCACCTATGACTATGATGATAGTCATCAAAGCCCACGATGCATCGCCCATCTTTTTCATACGGACTTTAAACGGCTCTGGTGTTGTTCGTTTAAAGCCCAATCGTTTGGCTCCTATGTATGTGATAACCATCATCATGACACCTATCATGATCCCCGGTATCACTCCTGCCATAAATAACTTACCAATACTCACTTCTGCTGTCACTCCATATACTATCATCACGATAGATGGGGGTATAAGTATGCCTAAGCTTCCTGCGGTTGCTATAGTGCCTATGGCGTATTTTTTAGGATATCCCGCTTCTTGGATAGCTCCAAACATGATAGACCCAATAGCTACAACTGTAGCAGGAGAACTACCTGAAACAGCAGCAAATATGATACTAGCAAATATCGCTGCCATAGGTAGCCCACCGGGCATATGACCCACTACAGACTTGGCAAACTCTATAATCCTACTAGCACTGCTGCCTTTGCTTAGCAACTGCCCTGCTAGTATAAACATAGGTATCGCCATGAGCGAGTAGTGTTCGATTTTTTCAAACATCATAGATGATATCTCTATGGGGTTAATATCGGTAAATAGCACCAAAGTAGCAAATGTCGATGCACCCAAAGCTATAGCTATAGGCGAGCCGATGACTAGCAAAAAGAAAAACAATATAAATAAAACTGCTACACTCATAACATACCTCCTGTTTTTCTCTCTACTTCTTTTAGTAGCTGTTCGTTTTCGCCTTCTGTCATCTGTTCTATAATCATCTGGGCCTCGCTATGTTGGACTACTTGATCTGCTGGTGTGATAGCTACTTCGTATAACTTTTCAAGCACTCTATATGTAGCAAAACCAAATGATATAGGTATCACTAAGTAGATTATCCACATAGGTATATCTAGGTCTATAGACATCTCGTCTAGCTCATGCACCAACAAAAGATAGCCATATCCATAATATGCCACAGCAGACAAAAATATAGCCGTGATACTATGCGACAAAAGCAACAAGCCCTTTGCTGTGGCTGGTTTGACTTTTTCTAGTATGATATTGATACTTATGTGAGCATCTTGTTTGAAACAATAAGCTGCTCCAAAAAAAGTGCTCCACAAAAAAAGATACACGGTAAGCTCAGATGCCCACACAAGTGAGCCATCAAAAACATACCGCACGACTACATTAGCAAAAGCCAAAGCCACTCCAGCACTTATACCAAAAGCGGCTATAAATTGATTTATAAAGCCAATTGTTTTGCTAATATATGTCATATTTTATCCTTATTTGGTATTTATCGCACCATCTATGAGCGATTTACCTATCATGGCATCGTCATAAAATTGTGAGTATATAGGACTGACCGCATCTCTCCAAGCTTGTATTTGCTCTGCCGATAAGTTATGTATCTCTAGTTTTCCTGATTTTTTAGCATATTCTTCTATCTTTGCAAATTGTGAGTTGTTTAGCTCTTCTGCCCATATTCTCTCTTGAGCTGTAGCTTCTTTCATAGCTTGTTTGACATTTTTTTGCAAATCTGCTGGCAAACTTTCCCAAAATTTCTTTGACATTACTACCAAATATCCTAGATATCCATGATTTGTCACAGACAAATGCGACTGAACTTCATAAAACTTTTTAGTAAATATGTTTGAGTTTGTATTTTCTTGACCATCTATGACACCTTGTTGAAGTCCAGAATAAACTTCACTAAATGGCATCATCTGTGGATTTGCTCCGACTGCCTTGAACTGTGCTTCGAGGACTTTTGAACTCATAATTCTAAACTTCTGTCCTGCTGCATCGGTTGGCAACAGTAGTGCCTTTTTTGATGAGCTTAACTGTTTGAAGTGATTGTCCCAAAAATCCAATGCTACAAAGCCTTTGGCATTGACCATATCTTTGAGTTTTTTCCCCACGTCAGTGTCTTGAACTTTGTGTAGATGGTTTATATCTCTAAACAAAAACGGCAAGTCAAAAAGTGCCAGCTGTGGCACGATTTTACCAAACTTAGAGAAGCTAGGCACTGCCATTTGAACCGAGTCCATCTTGATAGCTTTGAGGACTGCTTTGTCTTTGTATAGCTGTGACGATGGATATACTTGGACATCTATCTTGCCTCCGCTTAACTCTTCTAGCTTTGCTTCGAAAAACTTCGCTGCCTTTCCTTTTGGTGTATTTTCACTAACTACATGCGAAAACTTCAACACAAACTTGGCATCACTTTGCTTTGCTTCTGTTTTTGCTTCACCTTTTGTAGCTTCGGTTGTCTTTTCTACTACCTTAACTTCACTCTCTTTTGTTTCTGGTTTTTTATCGCCACAGCCTACAAAGCCCAACGACAAAACAAGAAACAACACTACGGCTGATTGTTTGACTATTTTCATATAATCTCCTTTTAAATTGCAAATATTTATAAGCTATAACGATAGATTATAAATAAAGCTTTGAGATTATACAAAAACAAACTTAAACAAACTCAAGAAAACTCGATTTTGACCGAAGTTCCTACATCTAGCTTGGAAGTTATCTCTATATTGTGTGACAGATTGCTACAAATCCTATGAACTATATGCATACCTATACCGTAGCCACTTTGATATTCTTTATAGTTTCTTTCAAACACTTTTTTGGGATATTTGATACCTTTGCCGTTGTCTTTTATAGTCAAAGCTTTTTTTGATAAAGTTATGTTTATAGTTGGGTCGGTTTGACGACTATATTTACAGCTATTGCTAAGTATATTGTCTATGACTCTTTGGATTGCTATCTTGTTTGTGCTGACTTTATCATCCTGGATATTTACTGTGAAACATATATCTGGGTTTAGTTGTTTGTAGTTTGCTACCATATCATCTATGAGTGGTTTTATATCTAGGTTGCTTTTTTCTAAGTTTGTTTTGTCTAGATTGATCTTCAAGTTTTCATACAAAGCTGTGATACTTTTCGTGCTGTTTTGTATCCTTTGGAGTTTTGTTTTTGATTTTTCATCTACTGTTTTTTCTAGCATTTGGGCATTTAGTCGTATAGATGCTATAGGTGTGTTTAGGTCGTGTATGAGGTCGCTCAAAAATCTATCAAGATGTGATATAGTTTGACTAAGCGGACGAATCGAAAAACTAGCTAAGAGATAGCTCAATATCAGCACTATAAACAAAAGCACAAGCTTTGCCCACAACAGTTTGGATACTACTTTGTCGTATTGACTGTCTACTATACTAGCATCCATATATATGATATAATAATCCGAATAAGTCTTGACATATTTGTCATATATCTTTTGTGGCAAAGAATTACTAACAGTGGAGCATACTTCCATCTCGTAGCTGTAGCCGTCTTGTTGGTACTTGAACTTGGTGTTTTGGAGTTTTAAAAAATACATATACATATTCATGGATTCTTTTTGGAGTATTTGTATCTTTTGTTCTTTTAAATATACCGAAGCTAGGATTATGACAAGAGCAGATACAGATATAAAATAGGTGAAAAATATCTTATAAAATGCCTTTTTTTCGTGGTTTGTCATGTTAGATAAAACAGTTGCTTTTTCATCTTGATTTTTAACCCTGTTTGTTGTCTTATTGTGGCGATATGTCTATTTAAAGCATCAAAAGATAAATCACTATCCAAATACAACAACATATTTTCATAGCTTATAGTTTTGTTTTTTTGCTCGAAAAGTATTTTCACGATTTGTAGCCGTCTTTGGCTCAACTCTATAGGGTTATTGCCTTTATACAATATATCTGTCTGTGTGTCATAATTATATTTTTTATATATAATCATATCGTCATTTATAATAGCATTTGTGCCAAGTAAAACATCTATCCTCATATCTAGCTCTATGAGGTCAAATGGCTTTTTGAGATAATCATTTGCTCCTGCTTTGAAACCTTTGGTGAGCGAGTCTGTGTCATCTTTGGCAGTGAGATATAGACACGGAGTGTTTAGTCCTTTGGCTCTGATAGCTTGTAGCAGCTCATAGCCGTCCATGATAGGCATATCTATATCAAATATATATATATTGAAGTGTTTATTACTTTTGTCTAGTGCAGATTTGCCATCTTTTTCCCACACGACCATATGCCCCAAAGACTCAAGATAGTCACACAAACTACTACCAAATACTATATCATCTTCAGCAAATAAAATTCTAGCCATCATATACTCCTTATACTATTTTGTATCACTAGCGCTAGTATTATCAACAGCGACAAACCAGCAGTTCTGGTATAAAGTTTGTTTGCTACGATAAACACAAGCACTATAGATACTACAAGTGCCGATATTATATCGAAATAAAATAGATCCATATCAACTTTTAGTGGATTTATCATGGCACTAAAGCCCAGCACCATACTAAAGTTTGCCATGTTGCTACCTATTATCGCACCTATCGCCATATCTATGTTTGACTTTTTCGCTGCCTTTATCGCTACTATCAACTCTGGCAAACTGGTGCTAAAGGCTATGAGAAATATACCTATGACCCACTCATTGACACCAAAATCCACAGCTATATCTGTAGCAGATACCACGGCGAAATTTGCGCCACCTACGACAGCTACGAAGCCTAAGCTCAACAACCCTATAGAGACAACCCAACGAAACTTTTCTTTGTCGTTTGACTGTGTATCTATACTATGCGAGTCAAACAAAAACAACAGATATGCTATCATCAAGCAGACAAACAACACACCATCTACAAAGCCCAGCACTCCGTCTATACTCATGAGCAAAAACAGTATCACCGGCAAAACTATCCATAGACTATCTGTAGCAAATATATCTCTAGTGGATTTGGCTTTTTTAGTCAGCAAAAACACAACTCCTAGCACTAAGCTTATGTTAAATATGGTGCTACCTATGACATTTGATACTGCAATATCTGCTTTGTCTATATATGAGGCTTTCATACTCACTGCCATCTCTGGCAAACTAGTCCCCAGAGCAACTATAGTAGCCCCTATGATAAACGGGGATATATCAAAGTGCGATGATATCTTTTCTGCTTGGTCTATGACTATATCCGCACCATATATCAGCACCGCCATACTAGCGACAAATATCAAAATATCTATCATATTTCACTCCTTGTTATCAAACTGTCTGGCAAGTTAAACTGCTCTATGATTTTACACTCTTGGGTTTTGTGTTCACCACTATCTGTCTCGTGGTCAAATCCTACCAAGTGAAGCAATCCATGTATATATAAAAGTGTCAGCTCGTCACGGGCAGTATGCCCCAGCTCGTGTGCTACTTTTTGGACAGAGTCAAACGACACTATTATAGAGCCAAGTATAGTTATATCATCATACACAAAACTTAGCACATCGGTTGGTCTATCTATGCGTCTGTTTTGTTTGTTTAGGCTTTGTATTTTTGTATCATCTACGACCAACAGCTCTATATCTTTTGTAGTATATAGCTTCGTGATATTTTCTAGTAGTTGGACATCTATAGCGATATCAAATTTATTGTCAATATCTATCATGATTGTATAGCTTGATATGCTATATCGGTGCGAAGTTTTTTGCCAGCGAAATGCACCTGCCCACATAGCTTATATGCTGTCCCTCTTGCGTCCTCTATAGTTGCCCCTGTCCCCACACACAAAAGCACTCTGCCACCTGTAGCAAAAAGCTCGCCATCTATACTAGAAACTCCTGCATACGATATGTGCGAGTTTGTAGCTATATCTTCATCGTGAATGTGGTCTATGATTATCTGTGTTGGTTCGTCTGCTTTATATGGATAATTTTTCGAACACATGACCACCGATACACAAAATTTATCGCTCGTCTTTAGCTGATAGCTTCGCAGGTCATTTGTAGCACATTTATAAAACATATCAAATACACTTGAGTTAAAAAGTGGCAAGATAGTCTCACACTCCGGATCGCCAAATCTCACATTGTATTCTAGCACTATAGGCTCACCACGGACTACCATAACCCCTACAAACAACACTCCAGTAAATACCGCATTTTCTTTTTTCATACCATCGAGTGTAGGCTTGATGATATTTGTCTCTATTTTTTGATATATGTCATCATTGACTAGCGGTGTAGGACTATAAGCCCCCATACCGCCAGTGTTTGGTCCTGTGTCGCCATCGCCTACTCTTTTGTGGTCTTGGGCTGCTGGCAACAGGAGATAGCTATGCTCATCGCATATAGCAAACACAGAGAGCTCAAATCCGTCCAAAAACTCCTCAACTATGACACGAGTGCCGGCATCTCCAAAGTTTTTGCCGCTTAGCATATCTGCTACTTCTTCTTTGGCTTGTTGTTTGCTAGTAGCTATGATGACACCTTTGCCACCACATAGTCCATCTGCCTTGACTACTATAGGAGTGCTGGGCATATCATCTATAAAATCACACAATATTTTTTGGTCATCCGACTCCACAAAAGAAGCGGTTGGGATATTGTATTTTTTTAAGATATTTTTCATATATGCTTTTGAGCCTTCTAGTTTGGCTGGTAGCTTGTTTGGTCCAAATATAGCTAGATTGTGTTGTCGAAAGGTATCGCATATACCATCTACTAGCGGTTGTTCTGGTCCTACTATAGTCAGTGCTATATCTTTTTGTTTTGCCCATGTTGCTAGCTCATCATAGTCTCGTGTAGCTATGTTTTCGCCTAGATTAACAGTAGCTCCGTTGCCAGGCATGAAAAATATCTTGTGTTGGACATATTCGTCTTTGATAGCTTTTGCTATAGAATACTCTCGTCCGCCTTGTCCTACTATCAAGATATTCATAATCCGCCTTTAAGTTTTTATTTTAAATCCCAGGTGACCGTTGTTTAAGTTTATGGCCCATAAAAGCCAAAATTTAGCCATGAGAGACAAAAACCTAAAAACTTCAGATGAGCCTGTCGGTTTGTGTACTACTACATAGACATCGTTCAATTGTTGGACCCTATATTTTTAAATACCACGGATCACCCAGACGAGTATTATATCAAAATAAACTTATATCTACCAAGTTTTCTTTGTTATTTATAAAATCTTTCGTCCACACTTGCCCATTTGCTAACTCTTTGTCGCCTATTATCGCTATATTTGTAGCAAATTTTTTCGTAGCATTTGATATATGTTTGACAAAACTTCGGCTTTTGTAGTCTGTCAGGACTATATCTTTGTCTCGTCTAGCAGATACTATTTGAGACAACAGCTTGAGGGCTTGTGGGCTTGTAGCTCCCATATACCATATAGTCCGCTTTGTATCTGGTAGCTTTATAAGCTCCAACAACCGCTCAACTCCTATAGCAAATCCCACAGCAGATCTCTGTCTGCCTCCTAGATGTGCCACTAGACGGTCATATCGTCCGCCACCTGCTATGGCATTTTGTGAGCCTATGTCGTTTGACACAAATTCAAAAGCGGTTTTGGTATAATAGTCTAGCCCACGAACTAAGTTTTTGTTTATACTGTATTTTATGCCTAGGCTTTCCAAAGCTAGCTTAAGTGCTTCAAAGTCGCCGTGGCAAGTCTCGCACAGGCTATCTGTGATCTTGTCTACTGATTTTAGCTTCTCTTGACAAGTTTTGTTTTTGCAGTCAAATACTCGTATAGGATTTGTAGCGATTCTACGGCTACAATCCTCACACAAACTTATGGTGTGAAGTTTTTTTATCAAGTTTTGTTTGTATGTCGGCATACAATCCTCACAGCCTAGAGAGTTGATATCTATATCGTAGCTTATGCACACAGATGACAAAATCTTTCGTAGCAAATCTATGACAAAAACATCTTCCATATATGAGTCCTCACCAAAAGTCTCACATCCAAACTGATGAAACTGCCTTAGCCTACCCTTTTGTGGTCGCTCATAGCGAAACATAGCTCCATGATAAAAAAACCTATGTGTCCCACCAGCTCTGTCAAGCTTCTTTTCTATAAAACTTCGCACTATAGACGCCGTGCCTTCTGGTCGTAGGCATACATCGTTGTCGCCTTTGTCGGTAAATCTATACATCTCTTTGGATACTATGTCGCTACTATCTCCTACTGACCTTTGAAACAGTGCCGTCTGCTCAAGTATAGGTGTAGATATATAGCTATAGCCGTGTTTGGTCGCTATGTCGGTGCTTTGTCGCAAAAAATAGGCAAACAGCTCCGCATCACTGTCTTTTATATCATTCATACCTCGTAGGCTTTGTATAGTATCCATATATTATCGTGGGTAGTTTTGTGCTACAAAGTCTATATCTTTGTCGCCTCTACCACTTATATTTACCAGTATATTTTCGTCCTTGTGATCTTTTGCATACTTCATAGCAAATGCCACCGCATGAGCTGTCTCTAGTGCTGGTATGATGCCCTCTAGCTTTGAAAGTGTATAAAACGCATCTATAGCTTCGTCGTCATCGCATAGTCCTATATGTGTCCTACCGATACTATGCAGATATGCATGCTCTGGTCCAACCGATGGATAGTCGATACCACTAGCTATACTATGCACTGGTGCTGGTTCGCCATCTTTGTCTTTGAGCATGATAGAGTTAAATCCATGCATCACTCCAGCTTCTCCATAAGTCAAACTGGCACTATGTTCACCTAGTTTGTCGCCTCGCCCCATAGGTTCAACTCCATACAGCTTGACATCATCGTCTATAAATCCGCTAAATATACCCATGGCATTTGAGCCACCACCTATACAAGCGGCTACCATATCAGGCAAATCAACTTTTGCTAGCTCACGAAACTGCTCTTTTGACTCCGCTCCTACTATGCTTTGAAAGTCTCGTATCATCTTGGGATATGGGTGCGGACCTACTACCGAACCTATACAAAAAAGTTGGCTATCCGGGTTGTCCATATATGCCTCAAAGGCACTATCTACTGCTTCTTTGAGTCTCTTTAGTCCATGTGTAGCCGGCACTACTTTTGCACCCAATATCTGCATCCGTATCACATTTGGTCGCTCTTTTTCTATATCAACTTCACCCATATGTATCTCACACTCCAGACCAAAATACGCCGCCGCCGTAGCTAGAGCTACTCCGTGCTGACCTGCTCCTGTCTCTGCTATGAGTTTTTTTAGCCCAAGTTTTTTTGCTAGCAGTGCTTCTGCCATAGTGTGGTTTAGCTTGTGAGCTCCCATGTGGTTTAGATCTTCTCGTTTGAGATAGATATTTGCTCCACCACAAAATTTTGTCAAGTTTCTAGCATAGGTTATAGGGGTCGGTCGCCCTTGAAAATGTTTTCGTATATATCTCAACTCATCTAAAAATTCATGAGATTTTGACAGCTCGTCATAGGCTTTTCGTATCTTGGCAAACGGTGCTTCAAGCGGAGGAGGCAAAAACGACCCTCCAAAATCACCAAAATAACCTTTGTCATCTGGCATAGTGTCAAAATAACTTTTTTTCATCTATCTCTCCTTGTTTTGTGTTTGTGTTAGGATATTTTACATCCATTTTAGCTGTAGTCTATCATATCCATATATGTCTGGATAAAAATAGAGTAGCCCATCGTCATCTACATAGGTAGTGAGATAATTTATATATATGTCTAGTTTCTTTCTGAGTGCGAAGTGTCTGTTTTCTTTGCTTTTGAGATGTCTTTTGATATTTCTGTCGCTATATCGTTTGTCATCTTTGACTAGCTGGGTCAGTAGCTCAAATGGCTTATGAACTCGCACACATCCAGAGCTATATGCTCTATAATTTCGTCTAAAAAGCGACTTGTGGTTTGTATCGTGCAGATACACGGCAAATCTATTTGGAAACAAAAACTTCACTCTACCAAGAGCATTTTTGCTGCTGGGTGACTGGGTAAAGCTATACGGTATCTTTGAGTCTTCATCGTATTCAAACCAGTTTATATCTGTAGGAGCTACTCGCACGCCATTTCTAGTAATCTTAATATTTTGTCGTTGGGCATATGTAGGGTCTAGCATGAGCTTGTGTACATAGTCTCGCTGTATGATAGACTTAGGCACTCTCCAGTATGGATTTATGACAAATGAACTTAACCGGTCTTTAAATATAGGTGTCGGTCTCTTGTATTTGCCGACTACTACTTTGGTAGTGTAGTCTGTCTTGCCATCTTTTATAAGTCTTAGCCTGAAGCTTGGCACATTTATCTCCAGATATTTGTCTGGAAAAGATACAGGTAGCCACTTGTGTCTCTCTATGTTTAACTTTATTAGGGCTATCTTTTTGGATACTGGGATATTTAGCTTTTTTATGGTTGCTTTGCCTATATTGCCATCTGCATTTAACCCGTGTCTTCTTTGAAACTTGACGACTGCTCTCTTCATGGCACTGTTGTATATGGTCGTGTTGTCCTCTGCAAAGTCATCTGTGTAGCTTAGGCGGGTTTTTATCTGTGCCACTCTTGGGCTGTTTGCCCCATATCGCAAAGTGCTTCCATATTTCACTGTCTTCCAGCCTCCACTTGCCTGTATGCTTTTGTATTTTTTCAACGCTTTTTTCAATTTTGCATTTTGGATATAGTTTGTCTGTAGTCTTGACAAAGAGTTTGTGATATTGTCATTTACAAAGCTATCTTTTGTAAACTGTTTTATATCTATTCGTCTTTTTAGATAATCCCACTCAAACTTGTTTTTCTTGTCCTCTTTTTTCTTGATATTTCTTATGCTTCTTTTCATATTGTCAAAGTTTATAGTGCCATAATACTCGTTGTATATAGTTTTTATATATATGTTGCTAAGCTCTATATCCAAAGCGATGATATCTTTGTATTGCATAGTCTCATTTACCAAAGCTATAGTCTGTCTCTTTATGATATTTTTAGCCTTGTTGGAGTGTAGCTTGTCTTTGTTTGACAGCTCTATAAGCTCTAGATACCGTGAGTTGAGCTTGGTGTTGTTAAAAAGCCAAAAAAAGTTTCTATCTTTTTTGCAGTTGTCTGTGTATAAGTCTATGATAAACTCTTTTCGTGGAACTCCTGCAAAGTCTTGAAAATCATTTTCAAATATCTTTTCACATATTGTTTTTGGTATATCATCAAATGGTTGTTTGGTGCTGTCAGTATCACCGACCTCTTTGGCACACAGCGACAAAACCAGCAGTATAGATAGATATAGTAGCTTCAACTATCTGCCTCTACTAGCAAACTTTCATCTAGTTTGAGCTTGTCATTGTCCATGATTTGTATCTCTTTTGACAGCACATCTCTGGCTATCTGTTTTGCTTTTTTTAGACTGTGTAGCTTGTATGTGCCACACTGATATATATTTAGCTCTGGTATGTCTGCTTTGCTTTTGACTCGTAGCACATCTTGCATAGACCTCTTCCATGCGACTGCAACTTGTAGCTCATCTACATCGCCTATCAAACTCATATAAAACCCAGTCTGACAGCCCATAGGACTACAATCGATCATCTCTATACCATCGCTTTGCAAGTGTTCTCTCAAAAACCCAGCAAACAGATGCTCCATAGTATGTATAGCTTTCGTGCCTATACGAGTGTGGTTTGGTTTGCAAAATCTTATATCAAACACTTTGATACTATCTCCAGAGACCGTAGCCATAGTTTTGGCAAGTCTCACAGCAGGAGCTGGCATCTTTGTATGATCTACTTTGAAGCTATCTAATAGTGGCATATTTGTCCTTTTTTGAGTATTTTATCACAATATTCTTAAAGTTATCAAGAATATCATCATTTTCTCATAGATATCCAATATCAAACAATATCACATCTGAGATTGATTTGTGTGTTGCTTGATGACACCTCAAAAAACCTCCACAGCTCACAGAAGCTTTTAGAGGCGAGCTTTATTGAAAATAAAAAATATGCTATTCAAAACAGACAATATCTGAAAATTATAGGTACAAAGACAATCCAAATATATTAGATCGTCTCACATTCTCTGGAGCTTGGGAATGAGCAGATGAACAAGGCAATATATCCTCATATAGTTTCTACAATATCACCTTTTCTTTGTAGCAATATAATATTGTTTTGTCTAGCT
>JAOZTH010000055.1 GCA_029939245.1 Arcobacteraceae bacterium | reverse complement strand
AGGCTATCTGTATTTATATCGCTATCTTTCCAGTGGTTCATATCTATATCGTTGAGCTTCATCGCCTATTTTTCGTCCCTTTTATTTATATTTTTGTCTGCTGTGCTTTATGTCTATCATTTGTGCTTTTGTCATCATAGATACAGACCACACAAAAGATAGTATATACCAAATGACACATGTTATACTAAGGTCACCTCTAAAAACAGATTAAACAAACCAAAATATAAATACACGATAATATTCCCAAAAAAAAGTGAAAAATTGTCTGCAGACACTCAAGCCCACCTCAAAAATAGCCTTGGGTTTTGCTATGATTTAAAACCCTGCCGGAACCCCAAATTTATTTGGGGCCAATCGTCCAGCAATAGACAATATTTTGTCTATATTTTATCTATGATACTGTTTAAAGTAGCAGATGGTCGCATAGCTTTTCGGGCTTTGCTGTCATCTGGATAATAATACCCACCTATATCTACTGCTTGTCCCTCTACTGCTAGAAGTTCCTCCATGATTTTGCTCTCATTTTCACTCAAGGCTTTGGCTACTGGAGCAAACTTTGCAGACAGCTCGCTGTGTCCACTTTTGGCTAATGCATTTGCCCAATACAATGCTAGAAAAAAGTGTGAAGCTTTGTTGTCTGGTTCGCCACATTTGCGGCTAGGTCCTTTGTCATTGTCAAGGTATCCACTGTTTGCTATATCTAGTGCTTTGGTCAGTGCAGACAGCTTGTCGTCTTGCTTTTTGTTGCCTATCATTCGCAATGATTCTGCTAGAGCTAGAAACTCACCCAGACTATCCCATCGTAGGTGTCCCTCTTTTAAAAATTGATCTACATGCTTAGGAGCAGAGCCACCAGCACCAGTCTCAAACAGCCCACCACCAGCGATGAGTGGCACTATAGACAACATCTTGGCACTAGTTCCTAGCTCAAGTATAGGATACATATCTGTCAAGTGGTCTCGTAGGACATTGCCTGTGACCGATATAGTGTCTTTGCCTTCTCTCACTCGTGCATTGGTGTATTTCGTAGCCGATGCTACATCCATGATAGGCATATCAAGCCCACTTGTATCGTGGTTTTTTATGTATTGTTTTACCTTTTTTATCATATTTGCATCGTGTGCTCTGTTTTTATCTAGCCAAAATACAGCTGGATTTCCAGTCAATCTCGCTCTCTGGACTGCCAAACGCACCCAGTCTTGTATCGGTATATCTTTGACTCGGCTCATCCTCCATATATCGCCAGCTTGGACATCGTGACTCATAAGCACTTTGCCATTTTGTTTGATCTCTACAGTCCCAGCTTCGCCTATCTCAAATGTAGTAGGGTGGCTTCCGTATTCTTCTGCTTTTTGTGCCATCAACCCTACATTTGCTACATTGCCCATAGTTGTCACATCATATTGACCATTTGCTACACAGTCATCTACCATAGCTTTGTGAAACACAGCATAAGAGCTATCTGGTATGACAAATACTACATCTTCTGCTTTGTCATCTTTGTTCCACATCTTGCAGCCAGTTTTCACAGCTGCTGGCATAGAAGCATCTATGATGACATCGTTTGAGGCATGTAAGTTTGTGATACCTTTGCTACTATCTACCATAGCTATACGGGGTTGTGTCCCATATGTAGCTTCTATAGCTTGGACTATCTCCTCTTTTTTGTCGCTGTTTTCTAGCTTTTTGTATAGGTCACCTAGACCCATATTTGAGTTGTAGCCTAGAGCGTCAAATTCGCCTTGGTATTTGGCAAACAGATCTTTGAAAAACACTTCCGTAGCATGACCAAACATGATAGGATCGCTGACTTTCATCATAGTAGCTTTCAAGTGCAAAGACCACAAAGTGTCTGTGCTTTTTGCCTTATCTATAGTCTCTTGATAAAACTTCCGCAAAGCAGATACAGACATAAATGTCCCGTCTATTATCTCTTTGTCTTGGACATCGTTGAGCTCTTTGAGGCATTTGCCGTTTAGCTCTATGGTGACATTTGAGTTGCTATCCAACTCTACTGACTGCTCGTTTGAGAAAAAGTCTCCACCGTCCATATGTTCTACTCTCGAGCGAGAATTTTCACTCATAGACATAAGTCTATGTGGGTTGTTTTGAGCAAACTTTTTGACTGCATCAGCAGCTCGGCGGTCGCTGTTGCCCTCTCGTAGGACTGGATTTACCGCACTTCCTAGACACACCGCATATGCTGACTTTGTTTTCTTTTCGCTATCATTTTGTGGGTCTTCTGGGTAGGCAGGTATATCAAACCCATGATCTCGAAGCTCTGTGATACAATCTATCAGCTGTCCTACAGAAGCCGATACATTTGGTAGCTTGATGATGTTGCCATCTTCTTGTAGCACGACTTTACCTAGCTGTGCTAACTCATCTGTCGCTTTGCCTTGAGAGGCTAATACTCTGGCAGCTAGTGATATATCACTCACTACTACTTCTACTCCTGCGCTTTTTGTAAATGCATTTACAATCGGTAGCAACGAATAAGTTGCTAGTGCTGGTGCCTCATCTATCTTGGTCCATATTATCTTTGACATAATCATCCTTTTTTTAAAGTGCTAAATTATACCAAAGAAACCTTAAATTTATCCAAAAAAATGCCGTATAGAAGCAAATCCAGCTGTGTTTGTGGCTTTTAGCTTATATATATGGGAGTTTTGGACCACTCCGCCTAGAGCGATGATAGGTATGTTGTATAGCTTGATAGCCTTTTTCAAAGCAAACAATCCTAGCGGACTACCTTTGTCTGGGCTGTGAAATACTGGCGAATATGTGACCATATCGGCTTTTGAGTTTTTTGCTTTTTTTATATCATTTAGAGTATGGCAACTAATCGTCACAAACAAACCTAGTCGTCTTGCTTTGGTGATATAGCCAAACTGGCTTGATGATAGATGAACCCCATCGCACTTTTGTTTTTTTGCTTCTGCTATATTTTGATTTAATAAAATTTTGTCTATATATCTATATTTTTTGCAACTATTTACAAATATCTCGGCGTATTGTGAGAAATGCTCTGTGCTTTTGTCTCTATAACATACAAACGATGGCTTGTGTCTTTTGAGGCTTTTAGACAAAACTTTTTTGAACTCTTTTTTGTCTTGATAATATCTTTTGTCGGTTATGAGGTATCTTATAAACTCTGTCACGATAGATAATCCAAAACACACTTCAGTATATCTTTGTCGTCTTTGCTGTCGCTTATAAGCTTATGCTGTGTGCTGTCGTGGTAGGTTATGGTGATGTTTTTTTCATAATTCATGATATGTTTTATACTTTTGTCTTTTGTCTTTATTTTTATGATGATTAGCTCTATAAACTGCTTTGTCCATATATCTGCCTTGCCAAATCTATCTTCAATCTCTTCATAAATATCATACACCTGCCCTACTTCGCTACACCGCCCCAACCGCCTATATAACTCCAGTCTCACTCTGTCGCAACCTACTGTGCCACTATCAATATATGCCGATATGTTTAGCTTGATATCTACTGGCTGTGTTTTTTCTGTCTGTATCTCTTGTCGGCTCAATATACTCAAGGCATCTTCTAGCATCTTGAGATATAGCGAATACCCTATATGTTTGATATGTCCGCTTTGGGCTGTGCCTAGTATATTGCCACCGCCTCGTATTTGTAAGTCTTGATAGGCCAGAGCTTGTCCGCTTCCTAGATATGAATTGCTCTGCAAAGCTACTAGTCGCTTGGTAGCATCCTCCGTGATATCGGCTTTGTCTTGGACGAAAAAATAGCAAAATCCCTCTGTCTCACTCCTACCTACTCTGCCTCGTAGCTGGTGTAAGTCTGCTATACCAAATCTATCTGCACCATCAACTATGATAGTGTTTGCATTTGGTATATGAAGTCCAGATTCTACGATAGTAGTGCCTAGCAATACATCTGTGTCGCCGTTTAAAAACTCTTCTAGTATTTTTTGTGCTTGGTTTTGTGGCACTTTGGAGTGTATGGTTTGGACTTTGATACCGTCTATCAACTCCTCTAGAAACTGCTTTTTGAAGTTTATAGTTTTGATATTGTTGTATATATAAAACACTTGCCCTGCTCGTCTTTTTTCTCGTAAGATTATCTCTTTTATCGCTTTTTCGTCAAACTCTTTGATATATGTTCTCACAGGCAATCTATCTTTGGGCGGTTGTGGCAGGGTGCTTATAGACTTGACTTTTGACAATGCTTGATTTAACGTCCTGGGTATAGGAGTGGCACTCATACTCAATATATGGATATTTTTGCCTAGTAGCTTTAGCTTCTCTTTTTGTTTGACTCCAAACTTATGCTCCTCGTCTAGCACCACTAGGGCAAGATTTTTGAACTTCACATTTAAAAGCGAATGAGTGCCTACGACCATATCTAGCTCGCCATCTAGTAGCTGTCGTTTGACACTGTTTTTTTCTGTAGTGGTGGATTTGCCATCTAGTCTGGCTATATTGAAACCCTCTGTGCTAAACCTACTTTCGAAAGTTTTGTAGTGTTGTGAGCTAAGTATGGTCGTAGGTGCTATCAATATGCTTTGGTATCCACCGATAGCACATGCTATCATGGCATTTATAGCTACTTCTGTCTTGCCAAACCCTACATCGCCACTAAGCACTCTGTCCATGACTTTGTAGCTGGAAATATCGGCAAATATATCATCTATAGCTTGTGTTTGTCCTTGTGTGTATTCAAACAGTGCTTTGGTTTGAAACTTTTTGAGCTCCGCCCCGCTAGTGTCTATATATATGCCTTTTATCAGCTCTCTTTTGGCTGCTGTGCTTATGATATCTGAAGCTATATCAAAAAGTTTTTCTCGCACCTTTTCTTTGAGCTTGGAGAAACTTTTTTTGCCTAGTTTGTCTAACATACCGCTGTCGCCACTGTTTGCTATGTATCTATCTATGATATCTATGTTTTCCATAGGTATGAGGAGTTTATCGTTGTTTTGGTATATTAAACAGATATAATCCTTTGTCGCTCCTAGTTCTTTTATTGTGTCGATTTTTTCAAACTTACCGACTCCGTGTATCTCATGCACTACTAGCTCACCGGGCTTTAGCTCGTCTAGCACTATGGTGGGGGTTTTTCTTTTTCTTTGGACATAGTGTTGATTTAGCGATATTATCAGCCTATCGGCACTCAATAGATTTACGATATATGGCTGGATAACATAAGTAAATCCACGATTGTGTAGTTTGTATCGTTCTATCTTTGCTTGGTTGTTTGATATTATAGTGATCTTTTTGTCTGTATGCAAAGCTAGTAGCTCTTCTATGTTGTCTGGCTTTATGCTTTTTGTGGCGGTTGTTTGTTTAAAAGTAGGCAAACTAGACAGAGTGCTTTTTGGTAGTCTTGCTTCGTCTATGATATATACTTCATCTAGTTCCTCTTTTGCTTTTGATGATATATATGTCTCTTTGGTGATATAGCTTTGTGATAGCTCATCTAAATACCAAAAGCCCAAAGAGTGGATATCTTGGATGAAGCTGTTGGTTTGTATCTGTTCTATTTTTGCATCTATGTTTTCATATTGTTGTTGATTTAGGCTCAAAAATGCTGGTGATATTTCGATGGATTCTAGCTCGTTTTTAAAAGATTTTTGATTTTGTATATCAAAACTTCTTATACTCTCTATCTCATCGCCAAAAAGTGATATACGGTATCCTGTATCATTTGATAACTCAAATATATCTATGATATCCCCTCTCATAGATACTTCGCCATTTGTTGTAACTATATCTACAAACCTGTATCCCCAGTAATATAGCTGGTCTTTCAAACTTTTTGTATCTATAGTCTGTGCGAAATTTAGCGACAAAGTCTCAAAACAATCAGCTACTGGTAGCTTGTATGATATAGTTCGTAAAGGCGATATTAGTATCTTGTTTGTTTTTTTGTTTTTCGTGTATTTTGCCAAAACAGTTGTGAGCTGTTGGAGTTCGGTTGTATATGATAAAAGATCATCCATATAGTTTGCTCTAAAATCAGGCAAAACATATGTGTCATAGCCACGAAAAAGGCACACATCTTTGACTATGTTTGCCTCTTTTTCATTTGCTACTACTATACCATCACAGCTCAAACTAGAGGCTAGATGATGATATGTCAAAGCTTGAATATCTTTGTTTGATAGCACCTTGAGGCTACTTTATAGCTGGTATTTGATACTATAATCTCTCATAAGCGGTGGCACATTGTATTGGTTTTGGTTTGTTTTTGAAGGCTTTTGTTCGTTTATGGTAGAGTTTTTTGTCATCTCATCATGGTGGGGTGTATTGTCAAACCCTGTAGCTACTATAGTTATCTTGATCTCATTTGTATTTAGTTCATCGTCTGTCGTAGTGCCAAATATTACCTCTGTTGTTCCGTCCAAAGTCTCGTGTAGTTGGGTCATGACATTGTTTATCTCAAGCATAGAGATAGTAGGATGCATATGAAAATGTATCACCATACCTTTCGCTCCAGAGAGTGAAATCTTGTCTAGTAGAGGCGAATTTATAGCATCTTGCAAAGCATTCATGACAGCATCTTCGCCTTTTGCCTTGCCTATACCCATGAGAGCCATACCTTTGTGTCTCATGACTCGTTTGACATCTGCAAAGTCTGTGTTGATATCGCCGTTGCCGTGGTTTAATATCACTTCACTCATACCATTTACTGCTTGATACAGGACATTGTCCACTATTTTAAAAGCATCTTTGAAACCGACACTTGCATCTACTATCTCTAGCAATCTATCGTTTGGCACTATGATGATAGAGTCGCTGACCTCTTTTAGCTCTTCTAGTCCTACACTAGCTAGTGTGCTTCGTTTTTTGCCTTCCCAGCTAAACGGCTTGGTGACAACTGCTACAGTCAATGCCCCTGATTCTTTGGCCGCTTTGGCTACTATAGGAGCGGCTCCTGTGCCAGTGCCTCCGCCCAGACCAGCTGCCACAAATACTATACCAGCGCCCTTGAACAACTCAAGTAACTCTTGATATGCTTCCAGTGCAGAGTCTCTGCCTTTGTCTGGATCCATACCAGCACCCAAACCACCAGTAAGCTGGCGACCAAGCTGGACGGTAGTCGGTGCTTTTGATATATCTAGCACTTGCTGGTCTGTATTTGCTACTACTAGATCTATCTTTTCTATACCTTGATCTATCATATGATTTATCATATTGCAACCGCCCCCACCTACACCGATGGCTGTAATCTTTGCGAAATTGCCCTCAAGTTTCTCAGATGGCAAACTCTCTTTTATATCTTTTATATTAAATAAACTATCTATCAAAACCACTCCTTTACAGCATTTTTAAATTTGTTGAAAGTTTCGTTTGATTCTTTATGTATCGTATCCATATTTATACTGTTTTTTCTATCTTGTTTTTGTAAGTGCACATTTTCTAGCTTTTGAATCTGTTGTGTCTCTAGTTTGTCTATCTTGTCATAGCTTGATTTTAATCCTTTGTTGGAATCTAGCTCAAATATGTTGATCTTGTTTAGGCTATAATACAACAAACCTATGATAGTAGCATTTGAGTTGTCTTGAAAATCTATAAATTCATTGTCTATATTTTCATCGGTTTTACCAAAGCGGACATCATATCTGTCAAATACTTTTTTTGCGAAATGGACTATACCCTCTATCTTGCAAATACCGCCAGATAGCACTATGCTGGTCTTTATAAATCTACCCATCTCGCTTTGTATTAGTAGCTGTTTTGCCATCAGCAACATCTCTTCTACTCTAGCATGGACGATAAGTTGCACATGTTTTTTGGTGACATTGTGAGCTTTTTCGCCCTCTTTTATACTTGGTATCTCTACTTCGCCATCCTTTATGTTGCTATCTTCATCATATGGCAACAGTGTGGTATATTGGTTTTTGAGCATCTCTGCAGCTACTAGAGGTGTCCCTAACATTTCACTTAGATCTTGTGTGATATGGTTTGACCCAAAAGGCAAAAACATATTGTATAAAACTGCTTTGTTGTGCATGATTATCATGTCTATTGACCCTGCACCTATATCTATGAGACAACAACCGTCTGATTTTTGTTGGTCACTAACCGATGATAAGCTAGATGCATAGCTAGACAGCACATAGTTTTCTACAGCCAATCCACAGACTTTTAGAGAGCTTTCTATATTTGTGAGAGATGATTTTTTGGCTATGATGATACTGGCATCTACTTCAAGACGAGAGCCAGTCATATTGAGCGGTGTGTCCATCTCTATATCATCAATCTTGTATGATATCGGAAGTAAATGTATCATCACATATTCTGGTATTATGTTGGCATTGTGATGTGCTACATCAAACACTTTTTTGATATCTTTTTTGTTGACTTGTCCTGTCTGTATGATGATAGTGCCGTTGCCTCTGCGAGTGTTTATATATGAACCAGATACAGACACTACAGCTTTGGTGATAGTCTCGTTTATCTTTGCTTTGGCACCTTTGACTGCTTGATTTATAGCTTCAGCTAGGTGGTCTATGTTTACCACATCGCCGTTTTTTATACCTATGGATTTTGCAACTCCACGACCTAGTATCTTGACATCGCCGTTGTCGTTAGTAGTGGCAACTATGGCACTGATAGAGGATGACCCTATATCTATGGAAAGCTTAGGTATATTCATATGTTTCTCCTTTAATATCGTGTTGTTTCGTATTTGGTTTTGAGGTTTTCAAGTAGTTTTGACATGACTAGATTTACTTTGATAGTGTCTAGCTTTTGTGATATTATATCTCTTGTTTGTGCCGAGCTTGCCTGTCCAAATTCACTTTTTTTGATATGATACACTATATTTTTGTCCTCTACTGCTATGATACCTTTTTTGTCTTGTCTTGTAAATATTTGACTGTAAAATGCTTGACTTTGCGATTCGCTCAAACCATCTATAGGTTCAAATTTGTCCATATTTATACTGCCTATGCTAGTCCCTTTAAAATTTTCCAAGCTCTCTTGGGCTTTTTGTTTGATCAGAACTTGTAGCTTGTATGCTATAGCAACCTCATCTATGACTTGTATAAATGCCAAAGGCTTGGGCTGTATCGTTTGTAGCACCTGAACTATGATAAATTTATCGCCAGCTTGCATAGGCTTCAACACTTTGTCTTTTTGGGCTTTTTGGATATTTGACATATCATCTTCACTCAATCCCATATCGGTAGGGTCTATCTGTGTAGTTTTTTCAAACTTTTGTTTCGCTTTTTTGAGGTCTATAAACAGCTTGAGTGCTTTTGTTTTTGCCTTTTTTTCATCGCCATCTACTATGGCTACTTCGCTTATATTTGCTTTGTATTTAGTGTTTGACATATATTGTTGTTTGTTTTTCTCCCAGTAGTCTTTGAGTTTTGTCCCGTTTTTATCTACTTGTATATCATCTGTGCTTATGATATTTATATCTATATCATCCTTTATAGAATATATAGTGCTGATAGTCTCTGTCTCTTTGTCGCTGTTTTTGGTAAATTTGTTGAAAATATCTTGAACTTTTCTTATCAATATGTCTTGTTTGAGTTTTCTTTCAAACTCTTTGGGATTGTTTTTGTTTTGTGATAGGACTTTTATGTATATCTCCTTGTCAAATTTACCGTCTTTCATAAAGGCATCGTATCGCACTAACTCTTTTGATACCTCTTTGTCGGTAACTATAAACCCCAAATCTTGAGCGTAGTTTACCATAAGAGCACTGCTAACTGTGCTGTTGTAAGCGGTGGTTTCTAGCTTGATCTTTTTTGCTACTTCTTGGTTGAACTGCTCACCAAATGTCTCTGCGTATTGAGAATACAATCTGTTGTATTGGTCGTTTACATCTTGATAGCTGATAGTCACATCGCCCACCTTTGCTACATCGCCGCCTGTTTTGCCGTAGTTATACGACCCCCAGCCTACAAACCCTGCTCCTACAAAAGCTATCGTGCTTATCCATATCGTTATCACTAGCCAACTTTTGTGTCTTTGCATCCATGTTATCATATCATTCCTTGAAAGTTTTTTGGTATTTTATCTAAATAGTCTTAAATTAAAATATATATTGCAAAAATAGGTAAATTTAAGATAATTTAGATAAAATTACAAATGCAAAATCAAAATATATTAAACATAGCAGTATCGGACAAATATCCAAAAAGTTTGATACTAAACATAGTAGATACCTTCAAAAGCTCAGACAACTATCTGCACGATGCTAGAAATCAGATCAAACTTATAACATACGAAGACAATGAGTTAGTAGTCAAGTCATTTAAAATACCACACATCATAAACAAAATCATATACACATTTTTAAGACCAAGCAAAGCTAGAAAATCGTTTGTAAATAGTTTAAAAATAGGACAGTTCGCACCAAGTGCTGTAGGATATATAGAGTTCAAAAAGTACGGACTCATAGACCAAAGCTATTTTGTAGCTGAAAATTTCAAGTATGACTGGACTATAAGAGAACCACTGACAAATAGCAACTTCCCAGAAAAAAAAGCAGTGTTTGAGGCTTATGCTTTGTTTGTGTTTCAACTACACGAAAACAATATCTTGCATCTTGATCTAAGTCCGGGCAATGTGCTAGTGAAAAAATCGCAAACTGGCTATGAGTTCAAGATAGTAGATATAAATCGTATGAAGTTTCAAGCTCTAAGCTTAGATGAACGACTGAAAAATTTTGAAAAATTGTGGGCAAAAGATGAGGATATGACGATTGTGGCAAAAGCATATGCAAAAATATCAAACCAAGACGAGAGATATTGTGTGCAAAAAGCGATATACTACTCACAAAAAAACAAAGATATAAAAAACTTCAAAAAACGACTCAAAGGAATAGAAGTTGTCGATTGAATC
>JAOZTH010000054.1:7269-10852 GCA_029939245.1 Arcobacteraceae bacterium | reverse complement strand
AAGATACCACAATATGCCATAGATATGGGACACGAACAGATGTGGCTAGAACACAATGGATGTGACAAAAAGCAGAACAGATGAAACAAATATTTCAGGTACAAAATATCAAATGTGGAGGCTGTGCTAAAACAGTCAAAACTAAACTCAAAGATGATTTTGGAACAGTAGAGATAAACCTAGAAAAAACCCCACGAGAGATAACTTTGGATATACAAGACAAAGATATTGATAAGCTAAAACAGAAGATGAAAAGTATGGGTTATCCATTTTGTAGCGAAACATTAGGCACACTGGATACCATAGGGACAAAAGCCAAAAGTTTCGTATCGTGTGCTATAGGCAAGATGGATACAAAATAATACAAATATAGTTTCCTACAAAATATAAATTTTTGATTTGTGTAGTTTTAGAAAGTTTGGATAAGATAGTTAAAACAAAGGCAACAGATGGGCGACAAAGAGAAAAAATTACTCCAGATACAGCTATGGAACATAGCAAATGACCTGCGAGGTAAGATGAATGCAGATGAATTTCGTGTGTATATATTGGGTTTTATATTTTATAAATACCTATCACAAAAGATGGAAAACTATGCCGACGGGCTACTAGAAAAAGATGATATAAAATACTGTGATGTCAAAGATAGCGAGGTAGTAGAGCATATAGTAGCAGAAGCGGTGCAAAACATAGGCTTCGCTCTGAGAGCTGACGAACTTTTTGCAAATATAGCAAAAAAGGGCGAAAAAACCGAAGATAACTTCATACTAGACGATCTAGCAAAAGTGTTTAAAAATATCCAAAACAGCACCACAGGCACCAAAAGCGAAGATGACTTCGATGGGTTGTTTTATGATGTAGACTTGACTGACAAAAAGCTAGGAGCTACAGCGACACAAAGAAACACACTCATAGCCAAAGTGCTGGTGCATCTCGACAAAGTGGAGTTTGATATAGACAACCACGACAAAGATGTGCTAGGAGATGCCTATGAGTATCTCATAGCACAGTTTGCTAGTAGTGCTGGGAAAAAGGCCGGTGAGTTTTATACTCCACCTGAAGTATCAAAAGTGCTAGCAAAGATAGTATCAAACAGAAAATCACGCCTGCGGTCTGTATATGACCCCACTTGTGGTAGTGGGTCGTTGCTACTTAGAGTTGCCAAAGAGGTAGAAGAGGTGGGAGGGTTTTTTGGTCAAGAACTCAACAGAACCACATACAACTTAGCTCGTATGAATATGATCATGCACAATATAAACTACACCAGCTTTGATATTAGACAAGAGGACACACTAGAAAATCCTCAGCACCTTGATATGCAGTTTGATGCTATCGTAGCAAATCCGCCGTTTTCTATGCACTGGAGTGCAAACGGCTTGAAACTCCAAGACGATAGGTTTTCTCAATACGGTCGTCTAGCCCCCAAGAGCAAGGCAGACTTCGCTTTTGTCCAGCATATGATACATCAACTAAACGAAAACGGCACCATGGCAACTGTAGTGCCTCACGGAGTGCTTTTTCGCGGATCTGCAGAATACATCATACGAAAATATCTCATAGCAAACAAAAACTATCTAGATGCAGTCATAGGATTGCCCAAAAATATATTTTATGGCACATCTATCCCTACTTGTGTGCTAGTGTTTAAAAAGTGCCGAGAGCATAGCGATGATGTGTTGTTTGTAGATGCATCAAATGATTTTGAGAAGATCAAAGCACAAAACTATCTAAGAGACGAGGATATAGACAAGATCATAGATACATACGAACACAGACAGACCATAGATAGATACAGCTATGTAGCCCCTATGGGTGAGATAGCACAAAACGACTACAACCTAAATATACCTAGATATGTAGATACATTTATAGAAGAGCCATCTATCGACCTAGATGAGATAGCGACAAAACTACAAAAGATAGACAAAGATATAGCACAAACAGATGAAACTATAGCCAGGTTTTGCCATGAGCTTGGTATTGTAAAGCCGTTTTAGGAGATGAAATATGAATAATATTAAGATATATAAAGATGGTGATGTAAATCTGGAGATTTCATTGGAAGATGATACTCTTTGGCTACAACAAGCGGAACTATCAGAACTTTTTGATAAAAATCAGTCCGTCATATCAAGACATATAAACAATATATTCAACGACAATGAAGTGGATAAAAAAAGCAATATGCAAAAAAAGCATATTGCATTTTCTGACAAGCCAGTCAATATCTATAGCTTAGATATCGTTCTAGCAGTTGGATATAGGACAAATTCATCTAAAGCTATCAGATTTAGACAATGGGCAACAAAAGTTTTGAAGCAGTATCTAGTAGATGGTTATGCTATAGATAAAGAAAAACTACAACAACAAAGATTTGATGAACTTACACTTACACTTAAACTTATAGAAGAAAGATTTGACTCAAAAGAGCTAAATATCCAAGAAGCAAAAGGTTTCGCTAAAATTATCTCAAACTATGCTAGAAGTTGGGCTTTGCTACAAGGATACGATGACCAAAGTCTAGAAGAGCTCACACAACAAAATCAAGAGAAGTTTGTCTTGGATTATAAAGAATCCAAAGAAGCAATAAAACTTCTCAAAGATACTTTGATATCCAAAGGGCAAGCTACAGAGCTTTTTGCACAAGAAAAAGCAGGAGAGCTTGAAGGCCATTTGCTAAGTATCTATCAAACTTTTGCAGGTGTTGAACTGCTCCCATCTTTTGAACAAAAGGCATCGAACCTGCTGTATTATGTGGTCAAGGGTCATCCATTTGTCGATGGCAACAAACGAATAGGAGCATATCTTTTTATACTTTTTTTGTCTAAAAACAAAGCTCAGTATAGGTCAAATCGACAGCTAAAGATAGATGACAATACTCTGACATCTCTCACGCTTTTGGTAGCTACAAGCAAACCAGACCAAAAAGATATGATCATAAAACTTGTCATAAATATGTTGTATGATGGGGAATATTAAAACTATGGACAATATACCAAAGTTGAGATTTAGAGAGTTTAACGATGAGTGGAAACAGACCAAGCTAGGAGATATAGCGACATTTTCAAAAGGCAAAGGTATATCAAAATCGGACATCGCAGACGATGGAGCCTTTGAGTGTATTAGATATGGAGAATTATATACGACCTACAACGAAATAATAAATAAAATTGTATCAAAAACAAATTCTAACCATAATATGGTATATAGTAAAAATAACGATATTTTGATGCCGACATCAGATGTAACTCCTGACGGATTGGCTACAGCGAGTGCCTTAAGCAAAGAAAATATCATAATAGGCGGAGATATTATAATAATAAGAAGTTTAAAAATCTTTAATAACTTTTTTTCCTATTATGTAGTAGGACACAAAAAAGATATTATGAGATTAGTTTCAGGAACAACTGTATTTCATTTGTATGCAAAAGAGATTCAACATTTGGTTCTAAACCTACCACAAAAACAAGAACAACAAAAGATAGCCGACTTTTTGTCCTGTGTAGATAGCAAGATAATGCAACTAACTCAAAAACAGCACTCACTACAGCGATACAAAAAGGGAGTGATGCAAAAGATATTT
>JAOZTH010000054.1:0-7169 GCA_029939245.1 Arcobacteraceae bacterium | reverse complement strand
AAAGATAGCCGACTTTTTGACATGCTTAGATGACAAACTAGCACTATGCCAGATGAAACTAGATGAGACAAAGCAGTTCAAAAAGGGATTGCTACAAAATATGTTTACATAAAGGATAAAAATGGAAGAAAATAATATAATAATTTATAACACAACAGACGGAGAAGCATCGGTATCTCTTTTGACCAAAGACGGAACTGCTTGGCTTAGTCAAAATCAATTAGCAGAACTTTTCACTACCACAAAACAAAATATAAGCCTACATACCAAAAATATATTTAAAGATAAAGAGCTAGAAGAAAATTCAGTTGTCAAGCAATACTTGACAACTGCCAATGACGGTAAAGACTACGATGTATTGTATTATTCTTTGGAGATGATATTGGCTATAGGTTTTAGAGTCCGAAGCAAAAGAGGCACACAATTTAGACGATGGGCAAATAAAAACTTAGCTCAGTTTATGATAAAAGGTTTTATCATAGATGATGAAAGATTGAAAAATCCAGATGGTGAGCCTGATTATTTTGATGAATTATTGCAAAGAATTCGAGATATCCGAGCTTCTGAAAAAAGATTTTATCAAAAGGTACGAGACCTTTTTCAACTTAGTAGTGATTATGATGCTACAGACAAAGAGACTCAACTATTTTATGCCGATACACAAAATAAAATACTTTTTGCTATTACTGGAGAAACAGCTAGTGAGATTGTAGCAAACAGAGCCGATGCAGATCAAACAAATATGTCAGTTATGAGTTTCAAAGGCAAAATTGTCCGAAAGCAAGATATTTATACAGCAAAAAACTATTTAAAAGAAGATGAGATTGATAGCTTAAATCGTTTTATTATCGTATTTTTAGAAACAGCAGAGCTAAGAGCTAAAAATCGCCAAGATATTACTATGGATTTTTGGAGAGAAAATATTGATCGTATTATAAAATTTAATGACAAAGAGCTTTTAAAAGGTTATGGAAGCATAAGCCATGAGCAGATGAGAAAGATGGTTGCCGCTGTTTATGAAACTTTTGATATAAAAAGAAAGTCTTTTGATGCTAAACTAGCAGACGATGATGATATAAAAGAACTTCAACAACTTGAAGAAAAAGTTAAAACAAGATGAGTATACAGTCAGAAGCTACACTAGAATACAAACGACAATTTTATGACAAGACAAAGCAGTTCAAAAAGGGATTGCTACAAAATATGTTTGTGTAGTTTTAGAAAGTTTAGATAAAATACACAAAACAATAAATAGGAGTTTAAAATGTTAAGTCAATATAGTTCTATACAAAATGGAGCAGATCTATGTAGGTTTTTTGATTTTCCGACAGAATTGGAAAATTATGAGGTAGAAGTGATAGTAAAACCAAAATTTAAAAAGATCAAAAAGTCAAGACAAGATGGACTTGAGGAGTTTTTAAAATCAGCCGATAAATATAGGTTTAGCTTATCAAATGATTATAAATTTGATAGAGAAGAGATATATGAGTACCTATACAGACGATAAGGTTTTTTTAGATACCAATGTCTGGATTTATTATTATTCCAATGATATTAAAAGTAGTGTAGCAAAAAATTTAATAATAGCTAATTATGACAATATATTGATTTCGACACAAAGTCTAAATGAACTATACACAGTTCTAACTAGAAAACAGTTTGTTGCAAACCATGAAGCTAAAGATATCATAAATAAGCTGATTTGTGATTTTGAAATTTTGCTCGTCGAAACCGAGACAATACAACAAGCCATGAAAATACAGAGTAAATACAAACTTCAATACTTTGATTCTTTATTGTTGGCTACCGCTTTGGAAAATAGATGTAAATATTTTTATTTTGAATATATGCAAAACAATCTCACCATAGCAGATCAGCTAATCATAGTCAATCCGTTTAAAAATCATTGAGTTGTAACTTTGAAAACTGTAGTGATAGTTTGTGCAGTTTTAGAAAGTTTAGATAAAATACACAAAACAAACTCCACCACAAAAGGATATATATGTGCCATCAGACAGAAGCCCAGATAGAGCAGCAACTTTTAGAAGCATTGGTTCGTGATGATTATACTTTGGTCAATATCACAAACGAAAAGCAACTTCTAGCCAACCTCAAGCTACAGCTAGAAAAACACAACGACATACAGTTTAGCCAAAGTGAATTTAACCTTGTGTTAAACTACCTAAGTGGTGGCAGTAGCTTTGACAAAGCTACCAAGCTACGAGACCGATATGCTCTGGAGCTACCAGACGGCACTACACGGCATATTGAGTTTCTAGATAGTGTCCACTGGTGCAAAAATATATTTCAAGTTACACACCAAGTGACTATGAGTGGCATCAAGACAAACAGATACGATGTAACTATACTTATAAATGGTCTACCACTGGTGCAAATAGAACTCAAAAAAAGAGGCATAGCATTGTCTCGGGCATATTTACAGATGAGCAGATACAGAAGTCACTCATTTCACACAGGCTACGGACTGTTTGGATATATCCAGATATTTGTCATATCAAATGGCACAAATACAAAGTATTATGCATCAAATCCAAATCCTAGCTTCAAACAAACATTTTTTTGGGCAGATAAACAGAACGAACAAATACGAGATATAAGACAATTTACCTCTATATTTTTACAAAGATGCCACATATCCAAGATGATATGTAGATATACGGTGCTATCTACATCTGGGCAACTTATGGTGCTGAGACCCTATCAGTTTTATGCTATAGAAGCGATAGTAGACAAAGTAGCAAACACACAGACAAATGCCTACATATGGCACACTACAGGCAGTGGCAAGACTTTGACATCGTTTAAAGCGGCACAGCTTTTGACTATGCTAGACAATGTAGACAAAGTCGTTTTTGTAGTAGATAGAAAAGACCTAGACACACAAACTATACAAGAGTTCAACAAATTCAAAAAGGGTAGTGTAGATGGCACAGACAACACGGCACAGCTAGTTCGTCAGTTTGGCGATGGCACACCACTGGTGGTGACTACCATACAAAAGCTCAACACAGCTATCTGCAAACCTACATATATGGACGATATGAAATCCTCTCAAGATGATAATATTGTGTTTATATTTGATGAATGCCACAGAAGTCAGTTTGGTCAAACACATGCGAGGATAGTGAGGTATTTTGCAAACTCACAGCTCATAGGCTTCACGGGCACGCCTATCAAGGACGAAAACCATATCAACAAACAGACCACCGCACAGCTTTTCGACAGATGCCTACACAAATACCTCATACCAGATGCCATAAGCGATGAAAATGTGCTAGGCTTTGTGGTGGAGTATAGAGTAAACAAAGAGTTAGCACGGCTTACAGAGGAGCTAGATAAACTCACAGACAAAGAGAGACAAGACAACTCAAAAGCAGACAAGGAGCAGATAGCCAGCATAAAAGATAGCATCAAAGCCATACTTAGATCGACACAAAGAGTATCCTCTATAGTGAAACATATCACGACACATCATGACACATATACCAACAACAGATTTACCGCTATGATGTGTGTGAGTGATATAAATATGCTTGTCAAGTATTATGATGCTTTCAAATCAAAGCAAAGCCATCTAAAGATAGCCGCCATATATTCATATGGAGCAGATGACGATGATGACAGTTTTGTCAAGTCCAAAGATATAGCTACTATAAACTCTACAGATATAGACAAAAGAGCAAAACTACAGGAGTATATAGAGGACTACAACACCATGTTTGACACAAATTTTAGCACAGATACACTACAATACGACAACTACCGCCGAGATATAGCCAGTCGAGTGAAGTCAAAGCAGATAGACCTGCTTATCGTTGTCAATATGTTTTTGACAGGGTTCGACAGTCCTGCTTTGAATACTTTATATGTAGACAAGTATTTGACTTATCATGGTTTGATACAGGCATTTTCTAGGACCAACAGGATATACGACCAAAAAGACCACGGCAAGATAGTTTGCTTTCGCGACTTACAAAGCGAGGTCAAAGCAGCCGTGAAGCTCTATTCTCAAAAAGATGGCACACAAGATATACTCCGTGACAGTTTCGAGATATATAGTGCTAGTTTCGAGACAAAAATCGCCGTCTTGCGAGCCATAGCACCGACACCTAACGATGTAGTGAAGCTCAAACTCCTAGACCAAAAGCTAGAATTTGTCAAGATATTTGGCTCTGTGTTGAGCTTGCTAAATACACTCAAAACTTTTATAGAGTTTAGCTGGGAGATACTACCTATCACGCAGATCGAGATAGCGGACTATACTAGTCATTATCTTGATATATATTATGAACTAAAAGGCGAAGGTGGTGGTGGTGAACAACCAGAGCCTGTAGATGTAGACTTTGAGCTAGATCTCATCACTAGCGAAGTGATAGATTTACTCTATATCTTGAAACTACTTTTCAACATGGATGACACAGATGAAAAACAAAAAAAGCATATGGACAATATCATCAGAGCCACACCAAACTTGTATAAAAAACAACAACTCATAGAGGAGTTTATAGCTATACACAAGGCATCAAACGGAACTATAGAAAACATAGAACAAGAGTATGCCAGATACTCAGATGACAAAAAACACAAAGCTATCATAGATTTTTGTGCCAGGCACAAGATAGACACAGATAAGACACTCCATCTCATAGGCAAATATATCTATGATAGCAAGGATATCAAGTCCGATACTATCGCTGATCTATTTATAGATAAGCTTAAGTTTATGGATAGAGTCAAAAAAGTGCCGATAGTTCATACAGAGCTTATGGAACTCATATACAAGTTTGAATCGGTCTAAAGATATGTATATATTATTTGCACCATCTCAATCAAAAAGCAGTGACGGATATGCTCCGCCATTTACAAAAGATAGTTTAAGTTTTGCTGAGTTTTTTCCACATAGACAAAAAGTGCTCAAACTTTATGATGAGTTTATATATAGCCAATCCTTAGACGATATTGCATCGTGGTTTGGTATCAAGGACAAAACAAAAGCAAAAAATTATATAGCTGCTTTATCAACTCTACACACAACAAAAGCTATACAACGATACACAGGTATAGCATACAAAGCTATAGACTATGATAATCTAGACCAAGATAGTCAAACTTTTTTAGATGACCATGTGATGATATTTTCCGATCTTTTTGGTGCTATTTTGGCAAAAGATTTTATACCTGATTATCGTTACAAACAAGGAGCAAAACTACCCGGCATAGATGTAGCAAAACACTACAAAACTTGCATGAGTGATATCTTGCATATAGCGTTGGGCAGTGAAGTTCTTGACTTGAGAGCTAGGTATTATGAGAAGTTTTATAATCCAACAGCAAACACAATCACATACAAGTTTTTAAAACACGGCAAGACCATAAGCCACTGGGCGAAACTATATAGAGGCAAACTACTAAGAGATATTGCCATACAAAAAGTATCTAACTTTGACCAACTTTTGAAGTTCAAAGTGTCGTATTTGAAAACAGTAGATATACAAACAACTAAAAATATCAAAACAATTGTTGTAGATATAGTAGATACAAAAAGCGAGGCAAATATATGCGAAACAACAACATAGCCATCGTCACAGCAGGTATCATCTCCCTAGTCGTAGGTGTAGGTCTGGCCCGGTTTGCATTTACATCGCTTTTGCCTGTCATGTTGAGTGACTTTTTGACCGTGGAGCTTACAGGTTTGCTAGCATCGCTTAACTATGTAGGTTATATCTCTGGCACAATATTTGCTGTGTTTATCACAAATATCAATACAAAAGTCAAGATGTTTCGTATAGGGCTTGTGCTAAGCATCGCTACTACTTTGGTGCTAGGTTTGACTATAGACAAAACTTTGTGGGCTGTATCGAGAGTTGTAGCTGGATTTGGCACATCTATGGTGCTTATCGTTGGTGCATCTATAGTCATGCTCAAGTTAAACTTAGATGACAAAAAAAAGGCGATGGGCTGGTATTTTACAGGTATCGGTGCTTCTATCGTGGCTATGGAGCTGTTGGTGCGAACACTTGACGGCTATCATCATCAAACTATTTGGCTAGTGGGTGCTGTGTGTTGTGCTGTGTTGTTGATCTATCCATATATGGTGCTATCTTTTGATAGACAAATCATGACAGATGCTATACATCATAAGTTTGACAGAGCTATATTTAGCCCATTTGTTTTGGTCTTGACACTTGCTTATCTCACAGAAGGAGTAGGCTTCGTAGTGCAGGCTACATTTTTGCCAGATATTATAGATGCAGTTGATGGGTTAGGTGGTTTTGGCTCAAATGTTTGGCTACTAGCTGGAGTGGCTGGCATACCGTCCTCTATAGTCTTGATGATATTAGCAAAAAAACACGGCACGGTAAATGTTATCATATGGACTATGGCACTACAAGTCGTGGGTATATTGCTCCCAACTATCACGGACAATATCTATCTAAATCTGCTAGGTGGTGTCATATATGGTGGCACATTTGTAGGACTTGTAGCACTGTTTATGAACCAAGCAGGAGAGATAGCTAGAGACAATCCAGTAGTCCTGATGGCTACATTTACCACCGCATATGGTGTAGGACAGATCACCGCTCCGCTATATAGTGTCGCTCTCATAAACTATAGCGGTAGCTACGATATGGCTCTGTATCTCACTGGATTTATAGTGTTTTGTGGTGCTGTGTTGTTGCAGATGACAAGAGGATACCATATACCAAACAGATAAGCTCACTTCTAAAAACCTCTACACTCATAGATTTAACAAAATCGCCCTATTGACGATGATATTTGGTCGTCTATAATTATCGTCTGTTCAACGATCTGCCCTAAACAAGTTTAGGGTTCCGAATGACAATCAATATTTCCCGAAAATTCAAAGTCTATCAATCTTTGCTGTGTTTTAAACCATCTCGGAACCCCGGACTGGTTAATTTTGAATGCTGAATTTTAAATCTTGAATGTTGGCAACCTATTCGGAACCCTAAAGCGATAGCTTAGGGCCAAACATGAAAACAGCGACAAACTTCGGACAATCTCAAGTTTATCGTCTGTTCAACGATTTCACAGAAACTTTGGACTTCGTCCAATCGCCACGGCTAGTTTTATAGAAAGTTTGGACTTCGTCCAATCGCCACGGCTACTTTTGCCCTAAACAAGTT
>JAOZTH010000008.1:27613-31195 GCA_029939245.1 Arcobacteraceae bacterium | reverse complement strand
TAGACACTATAAAAGATATAAATATGACAAAAGAGTTGTCTATGCAAGCTATATTTGACAGACTTTTTAGCACCCCTGAAGTGCTTGACAAATCATGGATATATGAGCAGTTTGATAGTATGGTGCAGACAAATACTATCAAACACCCCGGCTCGCTCGATAGCAGTGTAGTTCGTGTCAAACAAACTAGCAAAGCTATATCTATGAGTGTCAAGTGCAACACTAGATTTTGTTATATTGACCCCAAACTTGGAGCCATGGCATCTGTGATGATGGCAGGGGCAGATGTGGCTATGAGTGGAGCTACACCTCTAGCTATCACGGACTGTCTAAACTTCGGCAACCCAAACAACCCAGAAGTGATGTGGCAGTTCAAAGAGGCATGCGAGGGCATAAAGATAGCATGCAAAGAGCTAAACACACCAGTAGTCAGTGGCAATGTTTCGCTCAACAACGAGACAGATAATGTAGGCATATATCCAACTCCTGCTATAGCCACTGTAGGTTTGCTAGATGACCAACACAAAGTTTTGAGCAGTGTGTTTCAAGGTAGTGACAACTATATATATATGATAGGTGACACATATAGTGAGTTTGGTGGTAGCTTGTATCTCAAGACGATAGAGGGTCGCATAGCTGGAACTCACCCACAAATCGACCTACAAAAGGAGCTGAAACTTTGGAACATAGTCATAGAAGCAAACCAAAACGGCCTGCTAAAGTCGGCGAAAAACATAGGTGTAGGTGGATTGGCTGTATCGTTGGGCAAGATGTGTGCCATATCAAACATAGGCTGTGAAGTAGATGTAGCACTGGATAACGAGCTAGATATATTTAGCGAGTCATTGAGCCGAGCCGTAGTAGAAGTGTCGCCAGATGATGTAGCCAGACTTGATGAGCTTTTGCTACAAAGTGGCTTGACATATATCTGCATAGGCAAAACTGGTGGCGATCTGTTTGTGATAAATGGTTTGTATAAAAAACTGGACAAGATAAAAGATATCTATTTTGATAAATTTCAGAAAATTGTAGAACAAGACCTATGAGACAACTTCACAAGCTTATAGATGGGCATAAAAAATTCAAAAGCAGCACATTTGAAAACTACAAAAGCGAGTTTCAAGCACTTGCAAGAGATGGTCAAAAGCCCAAGGTGCTGTTTATAGGCTGTAGCGATAGCAGGGTTTCACCAGATCTTATAGTGCGAAGTCGCCCTGGAGATATGTTTATAGTTAGAAACATAGGCAACTTTGTGCCACCGCATAAACTAAACCATGATTTCCACGGCACAACCGCTGTCATAGAATATGCTGTATCTGTACTAAAAGTTGAGGATATTATAGTCTGTGGGCATAGCCATTGTGGAGCTTGTGAAGCTTTGTATGATGATAGTATAGCTACAGATAAAAACTTGACAAATGTATCAAAATGGCTAGAGTTAGGACAAGAAGCAAAACAAAATGCCACAGCACTGTGTCAAGACAACAAAGACAAACTGCTAGAAACTACAGAAAAAGAATCGGTCAAACTACAGCTAAAAAGATTGATGACCTATCCAGCGATAATCCAGCTTGTCAAAGATGACAAGCTAGAGATACATGGGTGGTATTATGATATACAAAGCGGCCAGATATATGACTACGACAAACAGCACGACAGATTTGAGGAGCTAAGATGATAAACAACAAGTTAATACAAACCATATTTACCAGTGCATCGATACAACGATGGAACGACTATCCTCGTATGATGGAGCTAGTAGAGATAGACAAACAAGCACACAAGTTTATCATAGCATATTTTCTAGCTAAACTAGAAAAAGATATAAACTTCACACACTTGATAGAAGCTGGGATATTTGAATTTCTACGGCGAGTTATAGTCACTGATATACGACCAGATGTATTTCACAAAGCATTGCAACAAAAGTCAGCACAGATAAATGAATGGGTCATAAACAAGCTAGAAATCGACTTGATAGATATAGAAGGTGGGCGGTTTTTTGATAAATTTAAGCACTATTTGACAGATGATGATATGTATAAAAAGGAACGATTTGTCCTCAAAGCATCCTCGTATCTAGCTACTAGATGGGAGTTTAATATCGTGTATCAGACTAGCTCTTTTCTCAAAGATATAGATAAAGTCAAAGAGGAAGTCCAAGATGAGATCGAGGATTATTTTGAACTTATAGGGGTGCAAAAAATAGCTCTAAACAAAAAGCTAGCTAAAGTCATAGACCTATCTGGACGGCTACGATTTCAAAAGCGATGGGCCCAAACACCACGAGTGCCAGAAACTTCGGTGCTAGGACATATGCTGACCGTAGCTATATTTGCCTACTTTTATTCTATAGAGGTAGGGGCTTGTGACAAACGAATCCAAAACAACTTTTTCGTATCGTTGTTTCACGATTTGCCAGAAGCACTGACTAGAGATATCATATCACCAGTCAAATACTCTGTAGATGACTTAGCAAATATCATAAGTGAGTTTGAGATAGAGAAGATCAACGATGAGATTTTGCCAAACATACCTACAAGCTTGAAAAAAGAGTTTTCATATATTTTGGGGCTATACGATGGTCGCAAAGATGAGTTCAAAAACAAGATAGTAGAAAACGGTGAGATAAAAATAGTAAAAGACCCACAAAATTACAATGAAAACAAACACGATACTATAGATGGCGAAGTGCTAAAGCAGTGCGATTTGCTAAGTGCATTTATAGAAGCACAGCTATCTATATCGCACGGTATCAAGTCAAATGAGCTAATATCTGGACTAGTGGAGATACAAAAAAAGCTCAAGGTTATAAATGGAGTAAATTTTGCACAAATAGCCAAAGATATACAGGAGAACAACAGATGAAAAAACTAAATATCCAAGATATTAAAGCATCGAAAAATATCAAAAAACTATCTATGGTCACAGCATACGATGCCGTGTTTGCCAAGCTGTTTGATGGCAATGTTGATATCATACTAGTAGGCGATAGTCTAAATATGAGTTTCGCAAATAGTAGCGATACAGTCAGTGCCACACTCAAACAGATGATATATCATACCCAAGCCGTATGTAGTGTAGCAAACAGCAGTTTCGTAGTGTGTGATATGCCGTTTGGTTCGGTTGCTACGAGACAAAAGGCACTCAAAAATGCTATCAAAGTATATAAACAAACCAAAGCCGATGCTATCAAGATAGAGGGCGGTGCCGATATGGCAGAGACTATAGAGTATCTTACATCACGAAATATAGCTTGTATGGGACACATAGGGCTGATGCCTCAAGTTAGCCGAGCTCAAGGCGGATACAAAATTCGTGGCAAAGACACAGAGGATACAAAAGCACTGATAAACGATGCAAAAGCAGTAGAAAAAGCAGGTGTATTTGCTATAGTTTTAGAAGGGGTCAAAGCAGATATAGCTCTACAAATCACCAAAGCAGTATCTGTGCCAGTCATAGGTATAGGGGCTGGCACAGATGTAGATGGTCAAGTGCTAGTATGGAGCGATATGTTTGGGTTCAACGATGGTTTTGTGCCAAAGTTTGTGCGAGTTTATATGGACGGAGCTGGTCTCATAA